>JBEDEI010000038.1:0-4247 GCA_041175765.1 Actinomycetota bacterium
GTGGCTGATGCGGTTGCAGTGATTTCATCGATCGACCCTGTGTTGGGCGAGGTGGATCGATGAGTCGCCTGACCGAAGCACACGTGACGTTGGCGAAGGAAATCATCGGCCGATTTCCACGCAAGAAGTCGGCACTCATACCGCTGTTGCATCTCGCGCAAGAACAAGATGGCTACGTCACGCAGGATGCGATGGTGCACATTGCCGAACTTCTCGATCTTGCTCCGGCCGAAGTGTATGGAACGGCGAGTTTCTATGAGATGTTCAAGTTCCATCCAGTTGGTAAGTACTGCATCAACGTGTGCACGAATATCTCCTGCCAACTGGTCGGTGGCTGGGATTTGTTGCATCATGCCGAGGAACGCCTTGGTATCAAGTCCGGCGGCACGACCGAGGACGGAATGTTCAGTATCGAGGATGTGGAATGCATCGCGGCATGCACGGAAGCCCCTGCCCTGCAAGTGAACTATCGATATCGCTACAAGGTGACACCCGAGTCATTCGACGCACTCATCACCGAGTTGGAAAGTGGAAAGCTCAACGGCGAAGTGCCGCCGCACGGAACACTTGGTGCCGTTCGTCAAGAAGCTTCGGCAGCCTGGAGCAATGTCGGTGTAGAGGCCCAAGCCAAGGTGGATGCACGATGAGTGTTCCAACAGGACCGCGCATTATCACTTCCCGCTTTGATGTTGCTGACGGCCACACCTACGCCGGTTACGTGCGCACCGGTGGTTATGTTGCGCTGCGCAAAGCCGTGACGTCGATGACCCCACAGCAGGTGCACGACGAGGTGAAGGCCGCCGAGATTCAGGGTCGCGGTGGCGCCGGCTTTCCTGCAGGAACCAAGTGGGGTTTCCTGCCTGCCGACGTGCACCCGCGCTATCTCGTGATCAACGGTGACGAGAGCGAACCGGGAACCTACAAGGACCGCATGCTGATGGAGCGCGATCCGCATCAATTGATTGAGGGAATCGTGCTGGCGTGTTATGCGCTCAATGCCGTGCAAGCATTTTTGTACGTACGCGGCGAGATGGCTCATGCACAGGAGCGGCTGGCACAAGCCCTGAACGACGCCTATGCCAACAACATGGTGGGCAAGAACATCTGCGGCACATCATTCTCCGTTGACATCACGCTCACATGGGGTGCTGGTGCCTACATCGTGGGTGAAGAAACTGCGTTGATCGAAAGTTTGGAAGGCGAGCGTGGCATGCCGCGACTCAAGCCACCGTTCTTTCCAGCAGTAAAAGGTTTGTACATGCAGCCCACCATCGTGAACAATGTGGAGACGTTGGCCAACGTTCCCTACATCGTGGGCAAGGGCGGTGGCAATTTCAAGGCACTCGGCGCACCAACGTCGACTGGTATGCGCATGTTTGCCGTGAGTGGACACGTGAACAAACCCGGTGTTTTTGAAGTGCCCAACGGTGTGACGACGTTCCGAATGCTGTTCGAAGCCCCCGAGTACTGCGGTGGTGTGCGCAATGGGGGCACGATCAAAGCATTCATTCCTGGTGGTGCGTCGGCGATGTGGTTTTTCCCCGAGCATCTCGACATGGCTTTGGACAAACCCACGGTGGACAAAGCAGGCTCGATGCTCGGTTCGGGTGCAATCGTTGCAATGGATCAGACCACCGACATGGTCGCTGCGTGTTGGCGCATCGTGCGATTCTTTGCGCGGGAATCGTGCGGAAAGTGCACCCCTTGCCGCGAGGGCACCACCTGGCTGGAGCGAGTGTTGAAGCGCATGTTGGACGGCCATGGTCGACCCGAAGACATTGATTTGTTGTTCGAAGTCAGCGAGAGCATCAGCCCCGGAATTGCCTGGCCGCCACGCCAGACCACCATTTGTCCGCTGGGCCCGTCTGCCGTTTCACCGATTGCATCTGCAGTGCGACGATTCCGACCCGAGTTCGAGCACTACATCGAACATGGCCGTCCGATTGACGGCGTGATTTCTCCATTCGCTACTCACCTTGCGCATCACGGCTGAGTACATCTGATGACCGATACCACTGCTGCAAAAACAACGGTAAGCCTCACCGTCGATGGCCGGCAAGTTGAAGCCAAGCCTGGTGAGTTGTTGATCACGGCGTGCGAGGAGTCGGGTTCGTTTGTCCCGCATTTCTGCTACCACCCACGCATGTCACCAGTCGGCATGTGTCGTCAGTGCATCGTTGAAGTAGAAGGTCCACGCGGAAAGTCACTCGTCGTGTCGTGCATGACGCCGGTTGCCGAAGGTCAAGTGGTATCCACCACATCAGAACCCGCCAAGCGCGCCCAAGAGGGAGTGCTCGAATTGCTACTGGCCAACCACCCGCTTGATTGCCCGGTGTGCGACAAAGGCGGGGAGTGCCCACTTCAAGATCAAGCATTTTCACACGGTCCTGGCGAAAGTCGCTATGTGGAAGAAAAGCGGCACTACGAAAAGCCCATCCCCATCAGTGATTTGGTGTTCCTTGACCGAGAGCGATGCATCTTGTGTGATCGATGCACGCGATTCGCTGACGAAGTCGCCGGTGATCCGCTGATTTCATTCACCAGTCGGGGAAACAACACGCAAGTCAATACGTTTCCTGATGAACCATTCAGCTCATATTTCTCGGGTAATACGGTGCAGATCTGCCCCGTGGGTGCACTCACTGCGTCGCCGTACCGCTTCAAGGCGCGTCCATGGGATCTCGACCAAGTGGAGAGCACCTGCACCACATGCAGCGTGGGTTGCCGCACGGTGATCCAGAGCAGCCGCGATGAACTCGTGCGATATCAAGGTGTCGACATTGACTCCGTCAATTGGGGTTGGTTGTGCGACCGCGGACGCTTCAACTTCGAGTCGGTCAACTCGCAGCATCGTGTGAACGCGCCGATGATGCGCAAGGACGGCGTATTGGTGGATACCACCTGGTCGACTGCACTTGATGCAGCCGGTCGCACGATTCGTATGGTGATTAATGACAAGGGTGCGGATGCGGTGGCCATCATTGGTGGCGCTCGCGGGTCGAATGAAGACGCGTTTGCGTGGGCCAAACTTGCCGATGCACTTGGCATCAGCGCACGTGATGCGCAACTCGCCGATGGTATGCCGGCGGAGGTCTTCAGCCTGCCGCAAGCCACGATTGCAGAGGTATGCGCTTCGCGCACCGTAATCCTGCTGGCTCCGGACGTAAAAGAAGAATTGCCGGTGCTGTATCTGCGCCTGCGTGATGCCGCCGAGAAACGCACAACACGAATCATCGAGGTGTCACCGCGCGCCACAGGGTTGAGTGAGTACGCGTGGAAGTCGGTGCGACACGACCCAGGTGACCAGCCGCGGGTTGTGCGGGAGTTGCTCGCAAGTCCTGAGGTTGCCGCGCAGTTGGCGCTCGGCAACGTCACCGTCGTTGTTGGTCGCAACAACTTGGCAGAGTCGGCGGAGTTCACCCTGCTGGCGACGGGTGCCGTGTTGACTGCTGCACCCGATGCGTTGGTGTTACCAGTCGTGCGTCGAGGCAATGTTCGTGGTGCCGTCACCGCAGGGCTGACCCCAGCGCGCGCAAACTTGGATACTGCGGGGATTCTTGCGGCCGCTGCGGCTGGGAAAGTGGAGTGCTTGATTCTTCTTGGTGCCGATCCATTTGCGGATGTTCCCGACGCGGACCTCGTGCGCCGGGCGTTTGCCAGTGTCAAGCATGTGATTGCCGTGGATACCTTCGTTACCGAATCATCGCGACATGCCGAAGTGTTGTTCCCTGCTGCGGCGTATGGGGAAAAAGTCGGCACCACCACCAACTGTGAAGGCCGCGTGAGTGACGTTGCCCAAAAAATTACGACTGCTGGCACGGCTCGACCCGACTGGATGATTGCCGCGGAACTCTCACTGGAGCTCGGTGTAGACCTCGGATTTACCTCGTATGCACATGTCCACGAGGCGATGACGACATCAGTCGAAGCGTTTGCACCAGCAGCACTTGCCAAAGATGTGCGGCATGAAGGTGTGGTGGTGCAACATGCTGCACCGGTTCGCATCACCGCTGCGCCAACCTCGGCAGCCACACGTCTGACCCACCAATTCCGACTTTTGGTGTCGCGTGTGTTGTATGACCGTGCTACTGCCACCGCACAAAGCCCATCGCTTGCGCCACTTGCGCGCGATGCCGCGGTGCACCTGCACTCCAGCGACGCACAACGACTCGGTGTGGCGACCGGCCGTGATCTGCGAGTGGCAGCAAACGGTTCGGCAGTGGTGTTGCCACTCGTGATTGATGATG
>JBEDEI010000039.1:0-7952 GCA_041175765.1 Actinomycetota bacterium
TCGATAGTCGGCGGCTCGATCACGTCATTGACGCTGGCTTTTGCCAGGTCGTTCACCATGCGCTGCACCGCCACCATCGCCGCGTCGTAGGCGGCATCAACTTGGTCGGCGGTCAAGCCGAGCGTCGGCACGCTTTCGATCAGATACGCCCGTTGACGCCAGTGGTCGAACGCTGCCAGCGATCCGATCATCGACATGACTGCATCGGGGATGTGCCGATTATCGCGCGGAGCATCAGGGAGATGTTCGATCTCGCGCACGATGTCGTAGCCAATGTGGCCAATCATCCCGCCTTGCAGCGGTGGCAACTCGGGCATGACCGGTGCGCGATATGCCGCCAGCATCGCTTCGAGCGCACCCAGAAAACCTTTGTCGCGTGGCACCGAATCGGGCACCGCACCACTCATCTGTACCTTTCCATCGATCAACGCAATCTCGGCACGTGGTCGGCAGCCAACGAAACTAAAACGTGCCCAGCGCTCACCATGTTCGACGGATTCGAGCAAGAACCCCGGCTCGTCACCGACGAGTGCAGTGAATGCACCCACCGGCGTGTGGCAATCGGCAAGCACCTCTGCCCACACCGGCACCACCCCGTGCGCAGCAGCAAGTGCGCGAAACTCGTCGCGCGAGGGTGAAATACGCACGCTCGAACTCAGAGGTACAGACCGGTGCTGGCCTCGATGCGCGAGGCGGCCACTGCGTGCAAGTCGCGCTCGCGCAACATGATGTAGTCGATGCCGCCAACTTCCACTTCGTAGCGATCATCAGGGCTGAACAACACGCGATCGCCCGCCTCGGCCGCACGCACGCTTTGCCCCAGCGCAACCACTTCGGCCCACACCAAACGCTTGGCGACTTGCGCGGTGGCTGGGATCAGAATGCCACCACCTGATCGGCGTTCGCCATCATTCGATGGGATCTTCACCAACAAGCGATCGTTGAGCATCTTGATCGGAAGTTTTTCGTCGTCCGACATTTCGGTCAGGCTACCGACGCAGCACAACGAGTTAACGCGCAGGTCGAACGGCAACACCCCGGGCAGCCATCGCCGCTTTGGCTTGTGCCACGGTGAACTCCCCGAAGTGGAAGATCGATGCAGCCAACACTGCGTCTGCCCCACCAACCACGACGCCATCGGCCAAGTGATCAAGCGTGCCCACACCACCACTGGCAATGACCGGCACATCGACGGCATCCACGATTGCCCGCGTGAGCACCAGGTCGAACCCGTCGCGAGTGCCGTCACGATCCATCGAGGTGAGCAAAATTTCGCCCGCACCGAGGGCTACTGCCTGTTGCGCCCACGCCCGAGCGTCGATGCCCGTTGGTGTGCGGCCGCCGTGCAGGAACACTTCGTAACCACCTGCAGTGTGTTTGGCATCAATCGCACACACCACGCATTGATTACCGAATTGTGCGGAGATTTCACGAATGAGTTCGGGTCGTTGCACGGCGGCAGTGTTCACACTGACCTTGTCGGCACCGGCCCGCAATAGTGCGCGCGCAGCATCCACATCGCGCACACCGCCACCAACGGTGAGCGGAATGAATAGTTGCTCAGCGGCACGCGACACCACGTCCACCATCGTGGTGCGACGGTCGCTCGATGCCGTGATATCCAAAAACACCACTTCGTCGGCACCTTCTGTGTCGTAGCGAATGGCGAGCTCCACAGGGTCGCCCGCATCACGCAGACCGACGAAGTTCACACCTTTCACCACGCGACCATCGGTTACGTCTAAACACGGGATGACTCGCGCGAAACTTCCTTGCTTGTTCAATGGCATACCGGTTGCATCGCCCGACGGTTCGGCTGCGTTGGTCATCATCATGCCCGCAGTGCCTGCAGTGCTTCGTGCACACTGAAGCGCTGTTCATAGATGGCTTTGCCCACGATTACACCGGCCAAACTGCGCACGTCGCGCAGTTCTCGCAAGTGGCTCAGATCTGCCACACCACCACTGGCAATCACCGGTGTGGATGTACGCGCGGCGAGATCACGCAAGCCGTCTACATCGGGCCCGGCAAGCATGCCGTCGCGTGAGATATCCGTGATGATGAATGCGGCGGCAGCGGGATACTGCGCAACTGCAGCAGTGAGCGTGAGCGACGAACCGCGCAACCAGCCATCGGTGGCGACTTCGCCGTTGCGGTGATCCAACCCAACGGCCACATCCACGACCTGCGCCACTGCATCCACCAGTTGCGGCTCGCGCACGGCAGCTGAGCCCATCACCACCCGCGACACGCCAGCATCGGCCAACTGTTGTGCATCGTCGACCGAACGCACACCACCACCGGTTTGCACGCGCACTCGCACACCGAGTGCTCGAGCAATATCGCGAACTACACCACGGTTGTTGCCGTCACCTTTGGCGGCATCCAGATC
Organism: Actinomycetota bacterium; assembly: GCA_041175765.1. Taxonomy (GTDB): domain Bacteria; phylum Actinomycetota; class Acidimicrobiia; order Acidimicrobiales; family Ilumatobacteraceae; genus F1-60-MAGs027. The sequence goes on from JBEDEI010000039.1 coordinate 2,393, forward strand.
CACGATGTGCAGCCACACTGCACCTGCATCCACGAACTGCTGCGCCACTTCGAGCGGATTGTCGCCGTACACCTGCTCACGGGCAAAGTCGCCCTGTTCGAGTCGCACAACACGTCCACGACGAAGGTCGATAGCGGGATACAAGTCCATCTGCAACGGCTCCGCGGTGCCTTGCTTACGCAGCAACGAGCCGTGCGGCGTCAACGAAGTTACGCAACAAGCCCAGGCCATCATGAGCGGATTTCTCCGGGTGGAACTGCACGGCAAACACATTGTCGCGTCGCACCGCAGCAGTCACGACGCATCCGTAATCGACGGTGGCGGCAATGCACGATGTATCTTCTGGCACACCGTGCAACGAGTGCACGAAATACATCCACGGGTCGGCAGGCAATTGCGCAAAGAGCGGGTCGTTGTGCACGAGATGCAGACGGTTCCATTGCATCTGCGGACGCTTCACCGTGTCGGGCAGATACCGCACGGCGCCCGGCACCACATCAAGCCCGCGCACACCGGGGCTCTCTTCGCTTTCGCTGAACAGCATTTGCATCCCCACACAAATCCCCAAGAAGGGCAAACCGCTACCGATGCGTTCGTGCACGAGCGGCTCGAGCCCGGCTGCACGTACCGCAGCCATGCACGCACCAAAATTGCCCACACCAGGAAGTACGGCGGCATGTGCATCGCGAATGACTGCCGGGTCATTCGTCAGTCGTGCGTCGGCACCGACTTTTTCCAACGCCTTTTGCGCCGAACGCAAGTTACCGATGCCGTAATCCAGTACCGCGATGAGCGGTGCAGACATCAGAGCGAGCCTTTCGTCGACGGCACGCCCGACGACTCGACGCGCACGGCATCGCGCAAGCAGCGCGCCAAACCCTTGAACGTTGCTTCGATGATGTGGTGCACATTGGTGCCCGCTCGTTTGTGTACGTGCAGCGTGATTGCGGCAGCCGTCGCAAACGACGACACTGCATGCTCAGCCAACTGTGGGTCGAAGGCGGGGCTTCCGAGCGGCAAGGATTCGGGCAGCGCAACGTTCCACGCAACGAATGGACGCCCGCTCAGATCCAGCGATACTTCAACGAGTGCCTCATCAAGTGGGAATGCACCGCTGGCAAAACGGCGAATGCCTGCTTTGTCGCCGAGTGCTTCGCGAAATGCTTCGCCCAAACTGATTGATACATCTTCAATGGTGTGGTGTGTGTCGATGTGCAAATCGCCCTTGGCCTGCACTTCGAGTTGGAATCCCCCGTGCTTGCCCAGTTGGTCGAGCATGTGGTCAAAGAACGGAATACCTGTCGACACGTTCGTTGACGCGGGGCCATCCAGATCGATGAACACCTCCACCGACGTTTCCTTAGTGGCACGCGTGCGACGAGCAGATCGCGGTTGCTTGGCCGAAGTGCTCATGGCTTCTAGTCTCGCGCCGCTACGGCGTTGCGCAACGCCGCCAAAAATGCGTCGTTTTCCGTTGCGGTCCCCACGGTGACCCGCAAGCAATCGGTCAGCCCCTCCCACGACGAGCAGTCCCGCACCAGTACCCCGGCGTCCAACAATGCCTGCCAGACCGCTCGCCCCGATTGTGCTGATGCTCCGGCATGTGTCGTGGGCTTGAACAAGATGAAGTTGGCTTGGCTTGGCCACACGGTGAGCGGCATCGCCCGCATCGCCACCAGCAACCGCTCACGCTCGGCCACCACGGTGCGTACGCCAGCCTCCATATGTTCGGCGAATTGCACGGCAAGACGCCCGGCTGTTTGTTTGAGCGCGTCAAGGTGGTACGGCAGCGTGACGATCTCCAGATCGTCGATCATCCACGCTGGCGCAATCAGGTAACCCAACCGCGCGGCGGCCATGGACCATGTTTTGGAAAACGTTCGGCTGACCGCCACGCAGGAGTCGTTGCTACGCAGATGCTGCTTCACATACTCGAGCGTGGTGTGCGGCGAAAACTGTGCATAGGCCTCGTCGACCACCACGATGCCTGGCGCTGCCTCGATGGTCGCTTGTATCACGCCCGGGTCTTCGGCCATTCCCGTCGGATTGTTCGGCGAACACAGGAACGTGACACTGGGCGAATGAGCGCCGATCACACGTCGCACTTCCGCAGCGTCGAGTGTGAAATCCGCATTGCGCTTACCACTCACCACCGTGGCGCCGGTGATGCGCGCGATATGGGCATGCAATTGATACGTCGGTTCAAACGTGGCCACCTTGCGACCCGCCCCGGCATACGCCAAGAGCACGGCTTGCAGCACTTCGTTGCTGCCGTTGGCAACGAACACGTTTTCTGGCCCTACCCCGTGCAAGGCTCCGATTGCGGTGCGCAACTCGGTGGCTGCGCGATCCGGGTAGCGATTCCAGCGCACATCACCAACGGCGGCGGCGAGTGCATCCACGAATTCTTGCGGTGGCGCAATGGGCGACTCATTGGTATTGAGTCGTGTTTTAACGGTGACTTGCGGCGAGTGATACCCCGACATCGCCCGCAGATCTTCGCGTTTGGAGAAGCGCGTCACACTTCAAGGGTACTAACGGGCGCTGCGCACTGCCCGCTGCAACAAACGAATTGCCGTCGACAAACCACGCTCTGCTTCGTAGATCGACACCAAGAGCGAGTCTGAGTCGTCGTCTTTGTTGCGTATTGCGGCGTTGCGCCGCTCGGCCAACGCGGTGAGCCGCGCACGACACGATTCCACGGCATCCACCAATGCGGCAAGTTCGGCTGCGGCACTGGCGTCGTTGCTGTTGGTCACGTCTGCCTCGCCGGGCAAATGTCTGCCAGACGACATTCCCCACACTTGGGTTTACGCGCATCGCAAATTCGCCGACCATGCAGGATCATGCGCAAACTGAACTCGCCCCATTCCTTGGGCGGCAGCAGCGCATTGAGCTGCAACTCCACCTTCACCGGGTCGGTATCGCGCGTAATGCCCAAGCGTTTGGAGAGTCGCAGCACATGCGTGTCGACCGGCAAACCAGGTAGCCCGTACGCCACGCTGCGCAACACGTTGCCCGTCTTGCGCCCCACGCCTGGCAACGTGACGAGGTCTTCTAGCGCCGTTGGTACTTGCCCGCCGAAGCGAGTCATCACGGCATTGGCCATGCCGATCAAGTTCTTGGCCTTCGTGCCGTAGAAACCCGTGGAGCGCACGAGTTGCTCCACATGTGAAATGTCGGCAACTGCAAGATCGGCCGCTGTCGGATATGCAGCAAACAGATGTGGCGTCACCATGTTGACGCGGGCGTCGGTGCACTGTGCAGAAAGAATGGTGGCGGCCAACAGTTGGAATGGCGACTCGTGTGTGAGTTCGCAGATGGCAACGGGGTAATCCTTCTTGAGATGGCCCAGGATGGTGAGCGCATGCGCAGGCAGTTCGGCTTTCAGTGGCCGCTTCGGGCGTGCTGCAACTTTCGCCCGCCGCTTCGGGCGTGCACGCGACGGCGTCTTTTTTCGCACGGGCACGCGCTCAACGGTAGCCTTCCGCCGTGTCGAACATTCATGTTTCGCGCATCAATCGCGGTTGGGTCATTCGCAGCGAAGCACACGTCACCGCGACAGAATTCGCCGAGGCGGTAGCACCAATTCAGGCTGACGGTGGCGGTGCAGTTCGCTGGTTCGTGTGTGAGCCCACCGCCGAAGAGCAGGCGTGTGCGCGCACCTACAACCTCTCCACTGGCTCCCCGCTGTTGCACATGCGCTGTGTACTGCCACTGGCGGCGACACACCGCGTGCCTGACGGTTTCGTTACTCGCCCGTTTCGACCGGGTGTCGACAACGATGCGTGGCTGGCACTCAATGCACGCGCGTTTTCCAACCACCCCGAACAGGGTGATTGGACACCAGCAGTACTCACCGAGCGACTCAATGAGCATTGGTTCGACGCGCAGGGTTTTTTCATTCATGAAATTGATGGTGCAATGGCGGGCTTCTGCTGGACCAAAACGCACGCACACGATCACACGCACGACCACGACCACGACAGCGCAGAACCAGTCGGGGAAATCTATGTCATCGGCGTCGACCCGACCCACCACGGCAAGGGGCTTGGTCGCGCACTCACCATTGCGGGCTTCGCCCATCTGACACACCGCGGTTTACGCCGTGGCATGTTGTATGTCGACGGCAGCAACACCGCGGCCATCACCTTGTATTCATCCCTGGGGATGACGGTGGCCCACCGCGACACCGTGTTCGTCGGCTCAATCAGCGCCCACTAGGCCCACGAACATCTGGTGCAGTTCAGCGCCCGATAGTTTCGCAGCATGCCTGAAACACCTGCCCTGCCCCGCTGGAGCGTTGCCGACGTTCACCCGTCGTTTGAGTCGCGGTCATTCGTCGACGCTATGGAGCGCCTCGGCGCCGACGTGAGCCGTCTCGGTTCACTCTTCGACGAGCACGACGTACGTGGTACGGCGCCACGCACACCAACTGCGCACGACGGTGTTACTGCCGACGCGGTCATCACCGCATTCAACGCCGTGGCCGAAGCCAACAACATCCTCGGTGCATACGTGTATGCCACCGTCAGCACTGATTCGCGCAACGAGCAAGCACAGGGTTTGTTGTCGGAGCTCGAAGTAACCGATGCCAAGTTGTCGCCCCTCGTTTCCCGCCTGGCGGAATGGGTGGCGTCGCTTGGTGCCGATGGTCTTGCCAGCGTGAGCGAGCAAGCCCGCGAACATCTTGGGCCGCTGCGTCGCTTGCAGGCACGCGCCGAACATCAAATGAGCGAACCTGAAGAAAACTTGTACGCCGAGTTGTCAACTACGGGTTCATCTGCGTGGGGTCGCTTGCAGGGCGACATGACATCACAACTGAAGACCACGGTCGAATTGCCCGACGGCGCAAAAGACTTGCCGATGGCCGCCGTACGCGGGCTTGCAAGCAACCCCGATGTGCGCGTACGCAAGGCTGCATACGAAGCCGAGATGCGCGCCTGGCCGACGATTGGTGTGGCGTGTGCAGCAGCGATGAACGCCATCAAAGGTGAAGCCAACACGGTGAACCGCCGCCGCAACTGGGCGTCACCACTTGATGCATCGTTGTACGCCAACAGCGTGAGCCGCGCCACGTTCGATGCCATGCAGTCGGCAATTCACGCATCGCTACCCGACTTTCGTCGCTGGTTGCGCGTGAAAGGCCAACTCAACGGCGACAAGAACGGTGTGTCGTGGTGGAACCTGCTGGCACCATTGTCGTTTGCCCCGAGCAACATTTCGTGGGACGAAGGTGTGCAACTCGTGCGTGGCGCCTTCAACGCTTACAGCGACCGTCTCGCCGGGCTGGTCGATCGCTCGCTGAACGAACAGTGGATCGACGCCGAACCACGCGAAGGCAAAGTCGGCGGCGCATTCTGCATGTCGTTCGTCAACGACCGCTCGCTCGTGTTGTTGAACTGGAGCGGCAGTGTCGACTCGGCACAAACCACCGCGCACGAACTTGGCCATGCATATCACAACACGCAATTGGCACACCGCACGCCGATGCAACGCAACCTGCCGATGGCGCTCGCCGAAACCGCCAGCATCTTCTGCGAAACCCTCGTGGTCGAAG
>JBEDEI010000040.1:0-3074 GCA_041175765.1 Actinomycetota bacterium
TACGTAGGCAATACCAAGTTTCGTGCAGATCTCCTGCATGGTGCCGGCCACGTGTTCGGCGAGCGCCTGGGTTTCCACCACACATGGCCCGGCAATCAACACGAGTGGCTTGCCCTCACCACACACCACACCGTTGCCCAAATTGGCAGTCGCGATTGCAGTGTTGGTCATGACGACTACGACAACCCGGCTTGTACGAGATCGTGCATTCGAAGCATGCCCACAACCTTTTCGGCATCGATCACAGGCAGCACAGTAATGGCTTTTTTGGCGTTGCGTTCCATCAGCGTGAGTGCCTCGATTGCTGGCGTACCCGACGACACCGAAATTGGTGCGCTCGTCATCAAATCTTTGGCAATCAGCGTTCCCCATTGATTGGCCGGTGTGCGTTTCAGGGCACGACGCAAGTCGCCGTCGGTGATGATGCCCCCGAGTGCATGCGCATTCGTGGGGTTGGCCACAAGCACTGCACCAATTGCTTGTGTCGTAAGTGCATCGACCACTTCCGGCAGTTTTGCCTCCGGGGAGATCATGAGCAGTTTCTCACGCGGAATCATCAAATCGTGCACCATCAGCGTCAACCGACGACCTATCGCCCCTGCCGGATGATTCATGGCGAAGTCCTGCACGGAAACACCTTTGGCAGTCATCCATGCCACGGTCAATGCGTCACCAATCGCCATTGCCACTGCAGTGCTAGACGTGGGCACTTGGTCGATTGGTGATGCCTCACGCTCCACTGACGCATCCAGCACCACATCACAACGCGCACCAAGTGACGAGGTGGTCTTGCCCAAAATACCCAGCAGTGTGACCGCACGCTTTTTTGCATAAGGAATGATGGTCAGCAGTTCGCTTGTCTCACCACTATTGCTGATCACGATGATCACATCGCCATCGCGCACCACACCGATGTCACCATGCAATGCGTCCAGTGGGTTGAGATACACCGACATCAGTCCAACCGATGTCAAACTTGCGGCAATTTTCTGCGCAACCAGACCAGACTTGCCCACCCCGGTGACCAGCACCTTGCCAGTGCAGGCCACTAGTAACTCCACGGCGCGCTTGGCATCGTGCTGCGACATGCGCTTCGCTGCCGCCATGATTGCCTCGGCTTCGGCAATCATCACCTGCGGAACTGGTGGCAGTTTGGTCATGAAATGATTAGTCCTCGTGCCCGTTCAAGGTCAGCTGGGCTATCCACGGACAACGTGTTGCGATTATCGGCAATGATCTCGTAAGTATCAATGGTAATTCCATTCTCCAACAACCGAAGTTGTTCCAGTTTTTCTGCCTCTTCCAGTGGTGACGGGACAAGTGCTGACCAACTGCGCAGCACATCTGCGCGATAGCCGTACATGCCCACGTGCCCCCAGTGCACGGCTTGTTGCTGCCACTCCGAGCGGTCTTTGCCGCGCACGAACGGCACGGCGGAACGGCTGAAATACAGCGCGTGATGTCGGGCGCTCACCACAGTTTTGACGACGTCAGGATTATCCAGTTTCTCGATCGGCATTCGATACACGGGTGTTACCACCGCCGGTGTGGGCGTGCGATGGCGAAACACCGCACACATCGATTCGATGATTTGTGGGTCGACAAACGGCTGATCACCTTGCACATTGATGACCACATCACCCTGTAGTTCGTCAATCACCGAGGCGATGCGTTCCGATCCGGATGAACACGCCGGCGATGTCATGAGCACGCGATAGCCCCACTCCTTGCCATACTTCGCGATGACGGCGGAGTCGGTACACAACACGACTTCAGCCAACGACTCTGCTTTGCGCGATTCGTCGAGCACTCGTCGAAGCATCGGTGTGCCACCGATATCGGCCAGCACCTTGTTGGGAAGACGAGTCGACTCGAGTCGCGCCGGAACCGCGACCACAAACTTCAACGGTGGCTGGCCTTCAGCAACCGCCGGCAACGGCGGGCACAATCGAAACGGTTTGCCCGCTTGCCACTGCAGTATCGAGACCTTGTAGGTAACGCACATCGTCATCGGCCACGAACACATTCACGAACTTGTGCAGGTTGCCGTCGTTATCCAGCAACTTGGCAGCAAAGCCGGGATGGGCCGCCTCTAGACCATGCAACACCTCGCGCAATGTTGCGCCGTTCACGGCGACGGTGCTGGTGCCACCAGAAAGTGGGCGCAAGGTGGTGGGGATGCGAACAGTGACCGACATATTCTTCAGGCTATCGCTGACGATGTGTACGCAGAATCAGTTCCGACACAATGCGTGCACTCATGGTGACGAGTGGCAGCCCGCCACCAGGATGCGTTGCTCCACCAACGAGATACAGCCCGCGTCGCGGTCCACGCATTGCCGGTCGGCGAAAGGCCGCACTTCGCCCGTTGGATGATGTTCCATAAATTGCTCCACCGGGCGATCGATACCGAGTGGCAAAGTCGCGCGGCCCGATTATTTCGGCAAATCGTGCGCGACTCCGCAAGTCGGGGCCAACTGTGGCGAGGTGCTCAAGAATCTGCGGTCCGACATCGCGTGAAGCAATGTTCGTGTCAGGTGGAGTGTTGATCAACAAAAACCAGTTTTCACTGTTGACAGGTGCCTGTGATGGATCGGTCACACTGGAAACACATCCGTAAATTGTTGGCTCGCGAGGAACTTGGCCTTCACGAATCATTCGGAACTCGTTGGCATAGTCACGAGAGAACCACACATTGTGATGCTCGATAAGTGGTGTGCGACCGTCAACACCCACCAGCACTGCAATACCGCTGGTGGAGCGCGGTGTTTGTCGAATGGCTTTCAATCGTTTCGTATGCGGCAACAACTCGCTGTACAGATGCTCGGCGTCAGCATTCACCACCACTACCGGTGCCGTGATGAATGCATCATGCAAACGAACTCCAGTGACGCGCCGCGCAGTAGCTTGCACACTCACCACTTCGCTGGCGGTGCGCAGCTCCACACCTGCTCGTTGTGCCACACGCACAATTGCATCCCGCAATGCACCAAGGCCACCTTGTACGTACCACGAGCCGAAGTCGGCTTCTACGGCAGCAATGCATGACAATGTGGCCGGTGCTCGAGACGGGT
>JBEDEI010000041.1:0-15129 GCA_041175765.1 Actinomycetota bacterium
CCGTCCTTTACAACTTGATTTCGTCGCGAGCGGTGCGCGAAGTGATTGCCGAAAGTGGTGGCACGGGGATGCGTACCAAGAATGGCCACAGTTACATGAAGGGCGTGATGGCCGATACGGGGGCGGTGTTCGCAGGCGAGCACAGCGGTCACTACTACTTTGCCGACAACTACCGCGCCGACAGCGGTCTCATCGCAGCACTCGTCGTGCTCGAGGAGATGAGTCGCACGGGTTTGCCGTTGTCGGAACTCCGCAAGTCAGTGGAGCGCTACGCCAACAGCGGTGAGATCAACACGCAGGTGAAGGACATCGACGCGGTCATTGCTCGGATTACCGAAAAATACTCCGATTATCCGCAGGATCGCCTTGATGGGCTCACGGTGGACTGTGGTGATTGGTGGTTCAATGTTCGGCCGTCCAACACCGAGCCGTTGCTGCGCCTCAATCTCGAAGCTGCGACGCGCGAACAGTGCGATACGCAAGTTGCAGCCTTGCTACAACTCATTACCGCCTGACGTATCTGCGCGGCGTAGCGTGAGGGTATGAGCACTCTTGATGCCCGACTGCTGTCGATTTTGGCCTGCCCGCAAGACAAAGGTCCGTTGTTCTTCATCGCCGATGAAGATGCGCTCTACAACCCGCGACTGCGGCGCAGTTATCGCGTGCGCGATGGCATCCCCGTGATGTTGGTGGATGAGGCCACGACGATTGGCGACGCCGAGCATGCCCGCATCATGGCCAAGGTTGCCGCACACAACATTGCGCCAACCTTTTCCGAATAACCGACTCGTAGTCGCTCTTCAAGTAGCCTGCAAACGTCGGCTGACCCGACTCGGCGCCAGCAGGCCCCAGTCCGACATACAACATCCGTTTTCGTAGATACTGGGGTCAGTCATGTCGTCATCCACATTTGCCCAACGCAAGGACTATCGAGTCGCCGATCTTTCATTGGCACCATTCGGTCGCAAGGAGATTCATCTTGCAGAACACGAAATGCCAGGGCTGCGTGCCTTGCGCAAGGAATATGGCGCATCGAAGCCGCTGAAGGGCGCCAGGATTTCTGGCTCGTTGCACATGACGGTGCAAACCGCCGTGCTGATCGAGACCCTCGTGGAACTTGGAGCACAGGTCCGTTGGGCCAGTTGCAATATCTTCTCCACCCAAGATCACGCTGCGGCTGCAGTGGTCGTTGGCCCACAAGGAACGGTGGACGCACCGATGGTGTGCCCGTCTTTGCCTGGAAGGGCGAGACGCTGGAGGAGTACTGGTGGACGACCGAACAGATGATGACGTGGCCCGATGGCGACGGCCCAAACATGATTCTGGATGATGGTGGAGACGCCACGTTGCTCCTGCACAAAGGCGTGGAATACGAAAAGACCGGTCAGGTGCCGGATCCAACGACGGCGTCGAATCCGGAATTGGCCATCGTGCTCGGATTGCTACAGCGCACGCTGAAAACCGATCCAACCAAGTGGACACGTATGGCTAAGGGTATTCGCGGTGTAACGGAAGAGACCACCACGGGTGTGAAGCGTTTATACAAGATGCATGAGCGCAAGGAACTGCTCTTCCCGGCCATCAACGTGAACGACAGTGTGACCAAGAGCAAGTTCGACAATCTGTATGGGTGTCGTCATTCGCTGATCGACGCACTCAATCGTGCAACCGACGTGATGATTGCCGGCAAGCTCGCGGTGGTGTGTGGTTACGGCGATGTGGGCAAGGGTTGTGCGCAGAGTCTGCGCGGCCAGGGTGCCCGAGTCATCGTCACTGAGATCGATCCGATCAATGCACTCCAAGCGACGATGGAGGGCTACCAAGTTGACGTGCTGGAAGACATCGTGGGCGAAGTGGATATTTTTGTCACCGCTACCGGCAACGAGATGATCGTCAGCGTGGACCACATGGCAAAAATGAAACACAACGCCATCGTCTGCAACATCGGCCACTTCGACAACGAAATCGACATGGCGGGGCTGGCCCGTAGTGGGGCACAACGCGACGAGTTGAAGCCCGGCACCGATTTGTGGACCTTTCCCGACGGTCACGCAGTCATCGTTCTGGCGGAAGGACGTTTGGTCAATCTCGGTTGCGCGACGGGCCATCCGAGCTTCGTGATGAGTTGCTCATTTTCCAATCAAGTGATTGCGCAGATCGAGCTCTTCAACAACGCAGCGAAGTATCCACTCGGTGTCTATGTGTTGCCGAAGCACCTGGACGAGCGGGTGGCATCACTGCACTTGGGGGCACTTGGTGCCAAGCTCACCAAGCTGAGCGATCAGCAGGCGGAGTATCTGGATATGGATCCGAAAGGTCCGTTCAAGCCGGAGCACTACCGCTACTAGAACGCGGACCCGGACGAATCGCCAGTCGCGGCAACAGCGGCTGCACGAGTGGTCCGATGGCAAGTGCAAACAGCACGGTGCCGACACCGACTTGTCCGCCGAGTAGCCAACCGATCACCAGCACCGTCACTTCGATGAGTGTTCGCGCCACGCGAACCTTCACGCCGCGAGCCGCCAAGCCCGTCATGATGCCATCGCGCGGTCCTGGCCCGAGCCCACTGCCGATGTACAGCGCCGATCCGAACGCCACCATGACGATGCCACCAATCAACATGGCGATACGCACAGCCATCGATTCCACGACGGGTATCGCATCGAGTGCCAGGTTGGCGACGAGACCAATCTCCAACGCGTTCAGGATCGTGCCGAGTCCGGGCTTTTGTCGCAGCGGTATCCAGAACAAGATGAGTAGCGCGACACCCGTAATGATGATGACGGTGCCGATGCCGAGGCCGACTTGCATGGCCACACCCTGATGGAATGTGTCCCACGGCGGATTGCCCAGTCGCGACTCGATTTGCAGCGAAATTCCCACACCAAAAAATGCAAGCCCCGTCACACAGCGAGTGATGCGTTCGACGAGTCGATCGGTGCCCATGACGGGAACTGCTGCGCCGTCAACCACCACCGGTTTAACCTACTTCACGCGTCATGACATCGCCACGATGAGTTCGCGGGCGTTTTCGATCAATGTGCCATTCTCCGTCGTTGCGCTCGGTCACTATCGAGGCGAACTACGTCGGGCGATTCACGCAATGAAGTTTCGCAATCGTCGGTGGATGACCTTTGCCTTCGGTCTCCATGTAGCGCAAGCGGTGCAATCCCACGATCATGTCTGGTTACCCGAGTTGGTCACGTGGGCACCAACCACGCCACGGCGCATGCGTCTACGCGGCCACGACCAGTCGGCTCTGCTTGCTGCTGCAGTGGCGCGCGGTTTGCGAGTTCGTCGCGTGCGCACGTTGCGACGAGTCGACGATCGTGCACAAACCGGTGCTTCCCGCCGTGAACGTTTGCGTGGGCCACAGTTCGTGGCACGCTGCAATGCCGTGCGTGGGCGTCGTGTGCTTCTGGTGGACGACGTGATGACTACCGGCACCACACTGCAACGTGCTCGCACGGCACTCTGCGCTGCGGGTGCAATCGAAGTGCGATGTGCGGTGATTGCGTGCGTAAAAGTGCAGGTTTCTTCGCGGGTAGACTGAACCGTCTCATGGCTGTGCTTGATCGAATTCTGCGCGCCGGTGAGGGCAAAAAAGTCAAGGCACTCGCGGCAATCGTGCCGGAAATCAACGCCCTTGAGCCGTCCATCATCGCCCTGAGTGATGACGCCCTACGGGCAAAGACGGGGGAGTTCAAGGCCCGCATCGCACAAGGTGAGGATCTCGATGATTTGCTCATCGAGGCGTTTGCCGTCGTGCGCGAAGCCGCCAAGCGTGTTATTGGTCAGCGTCACTACGACGTGCAATTGATGGGTGGGGCGGCCATGCACGCCGGCTGGGTTGCCGAAATGCGCACCGGTGAGGGTAAGACACTGGTGTCGACACTCCCTGCGTATTTGAACGCGCTTGCTGGCAAGGGAGTGCACGCCATCACGGTCAACGATTATCTCGCGCGCCGCGACGCGGTGTGGATGGGGCAGTTGCATCGCTGGTTGGGCTTGAGCGTTGGCTTGGTCGTACCAGGTCTACGTCCATCACCAGCAGAAAAACGAGCCGACTACGGCTGTGATATCACGTACGGCACCAACAACGAATTCGGTTTTGATTATCTGCGCGACAACATGGCCGGTGTCGTTACCGACAAGGTGCAGCGCGGACACTTCTACGCAATCGTCGACGAAGTCGACTCCATCCTCATCGACGAAGCACGCACACCGCTCATCATCTCGGGTCGCTTGGCGGATGCGGCTACGCAGTATTACAAATTCGCATCGATTGTGCGCACGCTCGTGCGCGGAGTCGATTACGAGGTCGAAGAAGCAAAACGTATCGTCGTGCCCACCGAAGCCGGAATCGAAAAAGTAGAACAGCAACTGGGTATCGACAATTTGTACGACGAAGTACAACGCAATCTCGTTCACCAGTTGCAGGTGGCACTCAAGGCATCCGTCTTGTATCACCGCGACAAGGACTATCTCGTGCAGGACGGCGAGGTAAAAATCGTCGATGAATTCACCGGTCGCGTGCTTGAAGGGCGTCGTTGGAGTGAAGGCATCCACCAGGCAGTCGAGGCCAAAGAAGGCGTGCGCATCAAGGAAGAGAACCAAACGCTCGCCACCATCACGCTGCAGAACTATTTCCGCATGTACGGCAAGTTGTCGGGCATGACCGGCACGGCACAGACCGAGGCTGCGGAATTGATGAATACGTATGGCCTCAACGTGGTACCCATCCCCACGAATCGCGAGATGGTGCGCACCGACGAAGCAGACCTCATCTTCAAAACCGAGGAAGCCAAGTTTGGCGCAGTAGTTGAGGACATCGCTGCTCGACATGCGCTTGGCCAGCCGGTGTTGGTGGGAACCGTCAGCGTGGAAAAGAGCGAAGTATTGTCGCGCAAACTTCAGCAGCGCGGAATCAAGCACGAAGTGTTGAATGCCAAGCAGCACGCTCGCGAAGCACCCATCGTTGCGCAGGCTGGACGAGTTGGTTCGGTGACGGTCGCCACGAACATGGCTGGTCGCGGTGTGGACATCTTGCTGGGCGGCAATCCGGAGGGCATGGCGCGCGCACAGGTACTGAAGGAAGGTCATCACGCCGACACCTTGCTCGACGAGTTTGCCCTACCGGTCGCACTCGAAGAAATGCCGATTGATTACATCACTGCACGGCGCAAAGCACACGAGCGCCTGGCTGAATTGGTGCGAGAGTTCACCAAAGCCTGTGAGGCCGATGGCGACAAAGTGCGTGCACTGGGTGGTCTTTTTGTCTTGGGTACCGAGCGTCACGAGAGTCGTCGTATCGACAACCAGTTGCGTGGCCGTGCCGGTCGCCAAGGCGACCCCGGCGCGAGTCGTTTCTATCTCAGTTTGGATGACGAGCTCATGCGACTGTTTGCCACGGGAGCGTTGTCGTGGGTAATGGGTCGCGCGCTTCCCGACGACGAAGCGATCGAGGCCAAGATGGTCACGAAAGCCATTGAACGTGCGCAGAACACCGTGGAGCAACGCAACGCCGAGATTCGCAAGAACGTGCTCAAGTATGACGAAGTGATGAACGAGCAGCGCAAGATCATCTACCAGCGGCGCGATCAAATTCTGTCCGGAAACGATCTCAAAACCGAGGCCATGGAGTATCTCGCCGACGCGGTGGATTCGCTCATCGACTCGCATTGCGTGTCGGAAGCCGACGATGAGTGGGACGTCAGCGGTTTGGTATCGGAATTGCGTTCGTTCTGGCCGCACGGCATCACCGTGGATCAACTTGCCGCTTCTGCCAGCACCGACGAAATGTACGACCTCGTGATGGCCGATGCGTCGGCGTATTACGCCCAGCGTGAGTCCGAGCTCGGTGCGGCCACCATGCGTGAAATTGAACGCCAAGTGATGCTGCGCATCATCGACCAACGATGGCGTGAACACCTCGAGGAGATGGACTACCTGCAGGAAGGCATCAATCTGCGAGCGATGGGCCAGAAAGATCCGCTCACCGAGTGGCAGCGCGAGGGCTTTGAGATGTTCGGCGCATTGATGAAGGGTGTCGCCCAGGACTTCGTCAAGTACGTGATGCACGTGCAAGTGGTGAGCGAACAGGCGCCGGCAGCAGTAACGACGACGCAACAGGTGCAGAATCTCACGACGTCTGGAGCCTCAGCGCCGGCAACACCTGCGGGAGCAAAGCCGGGCACAACTTCTGCGACGTTGACGAGGTCGGCAGATGATTGGTCGAGGACCCCTCGCAACGCACCGTGCCCGTGCGGCTCGGGCAAAAAATATAAGCAGTGCCACGGCAAGGTGGCGTAGGCCGCCACGGCGGTTAACCCATGCGTGACTTTACGACCGACATTGCCGAAGTGGCTCGCCGTGTCGGCGAAGCCGAGGCATATCTCAAGATTGCCCAGTTGCGGGTGCGTCTTGTGGAGTTGGAGACCGAGGTTGCAGCACCAGATCTCTGGAACGATCAGGAAAATGCCAAGCGCGTCAATAGTGAATACGCATCGGTCAAGAGTGATCTTGAGGAGTTTGATCGCATCGCGCGCACATTGGAAGACGTGCAGGTCTTGCACGAGATGGCGCGCGAAGTAGATGACGCCTCACAAGAGCCAGAAATTGCCCAGAGCATCGGTCGGGCTCGCACCGCGCTCGACGAAGTGGAACTGCGCAGTCTCTTCATTGGTGAACATGACGAACTGGACGCAATCGTTCAAATCAATGCCAAGGATGGTGGCATCGATGCACAGGACTGGAGCGCAATGCTGCTTCGTATGTACACACGTTGGGCAGAACGTCGAAACTTTGCCATCGAGATGGGCGACATTTCCGACGGCACCGAAGCCGGCATTCTCTCTGCTGACTTCACGGTTCGTGGACGTTTTGCCTACGGACTGCTGACCAGTGAGCGGGGCACACATCGCCTCGTGCGAATCAGCCCGTTCGACAACCAAGGTCGTCGACAGACCAGTTTCGCCACGGTGCAAGTGTGGCCGGTGCTGCAAGAAGTGGATGTCGAAATCAACGAGGCGGACATCGACATGGAGGTGTACCGTGCATCGGGTGCTGGTGGACAGCACGTCAACAAGACGTCGTCAGCCGTACGACTCATCCACAAGCCGACCGGCTTGGTGGCCGCATCGCAACAAGAACGCAGTCAACTCCAGAATCGTGAGAATGCGTTGAAGAAATTGAAGACGATGGTCGCTGCACAGATCGTGCAGGAGCGTGAAGCGGAACTGGCGAAAATCGCCGGCAAGCAAGCCACCGTGGGGTGGGGAACGCAGATTCGGTCGTATGTCCTGCAGCCGTATCAAATGGTGAAGGATGTTCGCACGGATGTGGAGTCGGGTAATGTCACCGCAGTGTTGGATGGCGATCTTGATGAGTTCATGGAGGGCTACCTCCGTTGGCGGCGCACCGAGGCGGGTCAGTAGATGATCAAACTTGAGGGCGTCACCAAGGTCTACGGGTACGACACCGTTGCGGTCCAAGACGTGTCGTTCGATGTCGCCAAAGGTGACTTCGTATTTCTCGTGGGCCCTTCAGGTTCGGGCAAGTCCACGCTGTTGCGCCTGATGAGTCGCGAAGAAGTTGCCACCGAAGGTGATGTATGGGTGGCTGGGCGCAATGTAAGTGACATGCCGGCATCACGCGTGCCGTTCTTGCGGCGATCACTTGGCAACATCTTTCAGGATTACAAGTTGCTGCTCAACAAAACCGTCTTTGAAAATGTGGCGTTTGCACTTGAGGTCATCGGCAAGCCACGTCACGTGATTCACGAACAAGTGCCGTTCGTGCTCGACCTCGTTGGTCTGGCAGACAAGAGTGAACGATTCCCCAATCAACTTTCGGGTGGCGAGCAGCAACGCGTATCGATCGCGCGGGCATTCGTCAACCGGCCGTTGATCATGCTTGCCGACGAGCCAACCGGCAACCTCGACCCCGCGACAAGTGAGGGCATCATGGCGCTCCTGCAAGCCATCAACGAAACAGGCACCACGGTGATGATGGCCACGCACGACCATCGCGTCGTGAACGCCATGCGTCGACGCGTGGTACAACTCGACCGCGGTGTAGTGGTTCGTGACCAAGAGCGCGGGGTGTACGAATAATGTGGGCCCGTATCGAATACGCCTTGCGCGAAACTTGGGCGAGTTTCCGTCGCAATCTCACGCTCACGATGGCAGCAGTGTTGACCTCGGCGATCGCATTGCTGCTCGTTGGTGCCACTTTCTTGATTCAGCGCTCATTCGAGAATTTGTTGGTGCAATGGCGCGGGGACGTTGCGATGATCGTATTCGTGCGCAGTGATGCCTCGCCCGAACAGGTGGCATTGATCGACAGCACATTGCGCGCCGCACCAAGCGTGATCGATGTCGACAAGATTCGTTATCTCGACAAGGCAGAGAGTTACGCCGAAGCACAGCGCATTTTCGTGGGCGACCCCGTCACGTTGAGTTTGCTCACCCCGGAGACGATTCCCACCCAATTCAAGGTCGTGCCGTTGACACAGGACACCAATTTGGTGCGGAGTTTGGCCGATCAATACCGAACACTGCCCGGAGTCGAGGCAGTAGCACTCGCCGAAGACGAGTTTGAAGTCATTTCCACGTTGTCGAGCTTCGTGCGCACCGTCACGCTCATCATGTCGCTCATCTTGTTGGCGGTCGCAATCGGGCTCATTTGGAACACCATCCGTACCGCGATGTTCGCTCGTCGCCGGGAAATTGAAGTAATGAAACTTGTCGGTGCGACGAATTGGTTCATCCGTATTCCGTTCATGTTGGAAGGGTTGCTACAAGGTTTGATCGGTGGAGTGGTGTCGTGCGTCGGTGTGTGGACGCTCAATACGGCATGGACCAACGGCGTCGCGGCCTTCAAGCCAGGGACTGGAATCTCGAGTCTTGTCGTTCCTAGTGGATACGTTTCAGGTGTCATGCTGATGCTGCTGTTGCTCGGTGCCGCAATCGGCGCCGTTGGTTCGGCGATAGCAGCATCACGATTCCTTGATGTGTAGGTTGTGCTGATGGCCGACTTCACACAGATTCGCTACGAAGTAGCGGCGAATATCGCTACGGTAACCCTGTCGCGACCCGAGAAAATGAATGCATTCACTGGCGTGATGATGCGGGAGCTGCTCGAGGTATTCGACCAGATTGATGCCGACGACGCAATACGAGCGGTCATCGTGACGGGGGATGGCAAGGCGTTCTGCGCCGGTGCCGATCTTTCGGGCGGTGCCAAGACCTTTGATGATGGCGACTGGTCGAATCCGAATGACGAGCGCATTCGCCGAGACGGTGGTGGCCAAGTCACGCTGCGCATCTTCAATTGTAAAAAACCGGTGATTGCAGCCATCAATGGCGCAGCAGTAGGTATCGGCGCCACGATGACCCTGCCGATGGATGTGCGTCTGGCATCCCATGCGGCGCGCGTCGGATTCGTCTTTTCTCGTCGCGGCATCGTGCCCGAGGCGGCATCGTCATGGTTCTTGCCCCGTGTGGTCGGAATCTCGCGTGCCGCCGAGTGGGTCTACACCGGTCGCGTGTTGTCGGCACAAGAAGCACATGAAGGTGGGCTCATTCGGTCGCTCCATGCACCCGATGAGTTGCTCGCAGCCGCCCAAACCCTGGCCGCAGAGATCGCCGAGAACACTTCGGGTGTCTCGGTTGCGCTGGCTCGCCAGATGATGTGGCGAATGCTGGGCGCGGACCATCCGATGGAAGCACATCGTGTCGACTCGCGCGCCATCCAGTTGCGCGGTCGCAGTGCCGATGCCCACGAAGGCGTCACGAGTTTTCTGGAGAAGCGACCCGCGAAGTTCACCGACTCCGTGTCCACTGATCTGCCCGATGTCTTTCCTGGTTGGGTTGATCCTGAATTTTCCTGAGCCTTCCTGAGGGTCTGCGGTGACGACACCAGAGCCACCAATGTTGTTTACCCATGCAGGGGGCGAGGCGTTCTTCGTGGCACTCGTGGATGCGTTTTATACGTCAGTGAGTAGCGACCCCGTGTTGTTGGCTCTGTACCCGAATCCACATGATCTGACGGAACCCCGTCGACGACTCACCATGTTTCTGATGCAGTACTGGGGCGGGCCCACCACCTATTCCGACGAACGCGGCCATCCGCGATTACGCCAGCGTCACGCCACTTATCCAATCGATGAGTCCATGCGCGATCGCTGGCTCGGGCATATGCGTATGGCACTCGATACATGTGGCGTGGAGCCGGAGATACGAAACGAACTTGAGGAATACTTCGTGCGCGCCGCTGATCACTTGCGCAACATGTAGCACGCAATCGCGCTGGCAGCCGCAACGTTGAGCGAATCTACTCCCGGCTGCATCTCAATCTGCACGCGATGGGTGCACGCGTCGAGTACTTCGCTGCTCAGCCCGTCGCGCTCCGATCCAAACACGAGTAGGCGTTTGGTAGTGCCAAGTTGTAGGTCGCCGATGGGTTGCGCGTCGGCAGCCGGGGTGAGTGCGACGGTTGCGATACCTGCATCCGCCGCCGTTCGCACGAATGCGGCGGTATCACTCACTCGTGCATGGGGCACATGAAAAGCATTGCCCATGGACACCCGCAGTGCGCGTCGCGCGAGCGGGTCGGCGCTGTTGTCGTCCAAGAACAACGCATTCCACCCCATGGCTGCCATGTTTCTGGCAATTGATCCCACGTTCACCGGATTGTCCACGTTGTCGACGAACACCCCACGATCAAATCGCGCCAGCAGCGCGGTGGCATCAACAGGTTCGGGGCGCTTGAACAGGGAAATCACTTCGAGGGGTACGCCCAAGCCGGTGACTTGTCGTCGCAGATCTTCGCTCGCCAAATGGCTGTAGCGCTCGTAGTCGGGCGCAAATTCTGCCAATCGACGTTCGCCTTTTTCGCTGCACAAAATGGCGACGGGTTCACAACCCGCGGCAAAGGCTCGCTCGGTTACCAAGTCGCCCTCGGCAATGAAGAGCGGCCCTCCGTTGCGTCGGGAAATCACACCCATGAGGCGCCGTTCGCGCCAACGAAACGCGTCGAGACGCGGATCGTGGAGATCGGTGATCGCTAGAAGTGCCAGGGGTAATTCGACCAGTCGGGATCGCGCTTTTCCAAGAACGCGTCACGCCCTTCAGCTGCTTCATCAGTCATGTAGGCAAGCCGTGTGGCTTCACCGGCAAACACTTGTTGCCCAACCAGGCCGTCATCGATCAAGTTGAACGAAAACTTCAGCATGCGCTGAGCCGTCGGGCTCTTGGCGTTGATTTCTTGCGCCCATTGCAGTGCAACGATCTCCAGTTGCTCATGGTCGACAACTTCGTTGACCATCCCCATGCGCTGAGCATCTTCGGCCGAATACTCACGACCCAAGAAGAAGATTTCGCGCGCAAACTTCTGGCCTACTTGTCGCGCCAGATATGCCGAGCCGAATCCACCATCAAAGCTCGCGACATCTGCATCGGTTTGTTTGAAACGCGCATGCTGTCGACTGGCAATCGTGAGGTCGCACACCACATGCAGACTGTGGCCTCCACCGACTGCCCACCCCGGAACCACACACACGACGATCTTCGGCATGAAACGAATCAAGCGCTGCACTTCAAGGATGTGGAGCCGACCCGTACGTGCGGTGTCGATGGCCGAAGAGTCGGAAGTATCGGAATACTTGTATCCGTCCTTACCGCGAATGCGCTGGTCACCACCACTGCAGAATGCCCAGCCACCATCTTTGAGCGACGGTCCGTTGCCTGTCAGCAGCACACAGCCAACGTCGGAGCTTTGGCGAGCATGATCAAGCGCGGTGAACAGTTCGTCCACCGTTTGTGGGCGAAAGGCGTTACGCACCTCAGGCCGATTGAACGCAATGCGTACCGTACCCGAGTTGACACTGCGGTGATAGGTGATATCCGTGAAGGCAAAGCCGGGTACACGCTGCCAGTCAGCGGATTGAAACAGTGGAGAAATGTTGGCGTCACCGCTGGCGCCATGTGAAGTTGCCACACTCTCAGTGTGGCAGCACGAATACGAAATACGGCTGGCGGCACGGTGGGACAACGCCGATTCGGCTTCTAGCCTCAAGTGTTGACATGGTCACGCTCCCGACTGCAGCTTTTTCCATCACGTTGGATTGCCAGTTGGACAACGTCCCAGGCGCGCTCGGGCGACTCTGCACTGCCATTGGTTCTGCCGGCGGCAACATCGGCGCGCTCGACGGCTTCGACGTTCGTGGCCCAGTACTGCGTCGAAATCTGGTGGTGCATTGTCGGGACGAAGCGCATCAACTGCATGTGGTCAAAACCGTGCAAGAGACCAATGGCATCACACTGCTCGGCTGGTGGGACCGGACCTTTCGCATGCACGAAGCCGGCAAAATTTTTACGGCCTCGAGTGCTCCGGTAAACGATCGCGAAGACCTATCAATGGCGTACACGCCAGGCGTGGCGCGAATCTGCACGGCAATCGAGCAAGACAAGAGCCTGTCGCACCGTTACACCATTCGCAAGAACACCGTTGCCATCGTGAGCAACGGCACTGCCGTGCTCGGCTTGGGCGACATCGGCCCCGAAGCAGCGATGCCGGTGATGGAAGGCAAAGCGTTGTTGTTCAAGGAGTTCGGCGCGGTGGACGGTTTCCCTGTGTGCATCAATGCACGCACGCCTGATGAAGTCGTCGATTTCGTTCAACGAATCGCCCCGACGTTTGGTGGCATCAACTTAGAAGACATCAAGGCACCGGAGTGCTTCGAAATCGAGCAGCGCTTGCGCGACTCACTCGACATACCGGTGTTTCATGATGACCAACACGGAACTGCAGTGGTGACGCTGGCGGCGTTGTGGAATGCCGCAAAAGTCACCGGCAAGAAAATGGAAGATCTCAGTGTGGTAATCGTCGGTATCGGGGCCGCGGGCGTGGCCATCGGCAAGATTCTGCTCGATGCTGGCGTCGGTGAGATCGTTGGTTGTGATCGTGAGGGCGCGATGTACTCCGGACGGTCGGGCATGAATTCGGCAAAGGAGTGGTTTGCCAACAACACCAATCCTTCGCGCAAGATGGGAGTGGTGTCGGACGTCATCAAGGGCGCTGATGTGTTCATTGGTGTGAGTGGCCCCGACGTCATCACGGTCAACGACGTGCGCAGCATGGCGAAGGATCCAATCGTGTTTGCCATGGCGAACCCCAACCCGGAGATTCGTCCCGAAGAAATCGATGGACTCGCTGCAGTCGTTGCCACGGGTCGTAGCGATTACCCGAATCAAATCAACAATGTGTTGGCGTTTCCCGGCATTTTCCGTGGAGCGCTCGACGCCCAAGCAACCCAGATCACCGAAGGTATGAAATTGGCGGCAGCCATAGCCATTGCCGAGTCGGTGAGCGCCGCAGATCTCTCGGCGCACTTCATCGTGCCATCGGTGTTCGATCGTTCAGTCGTACAACGTGTTGCGCCAGCAGTTGCTGCTGCTGCCATCGCCGACGGCGTGATTCGCTAACACGACCACTCGCAGTAACCTTGAGTGGCAAGGAAATAGTCGAGAACTAACAAAACTTGGTGTGTCGGGAAGTCTGGTCGACAAAGGCTGGAAGTTCTATGCACCATCAACCAGATAGTCGTGGCTCACGGCGAGCACTCTCGTCACGGACTCTGCACGATTTCTTGCACAAAGAATCTGCGGGCGCCGCTCTGATTGCCATCGGAGCCGCTAGTGCACTGTTGTGGGCAAACTCTCCGTGGTCGAATTCTTATGAAAGCTTGTGGAGTAACCGTATTGCCCTGAGGATTCTGGGGCAGTCACTCGATTTCGATCTCAGGCACTGGGTGAATGACGGATTCATGACCATTTTTTTCTTTGTCGTCGGTCTGGAAATCAAGCGTGAACTCTCCGTCGGCCATCTTTCCAAACGCCGTGCCGCGTTGCTGCCTGGAGTTGCTGCACTTGGTGGAATGCTTGTACCTGCATTGATCTACCTGGCAATCGCAGGGTCGAGTGCGCCACGAGGATGGGCGATTCCTGTGGCTACTGATATCGCCCTGGCGGTCGGGGTGATTTCGGTGATGGGCAGGAAAGTTCCAGCTTCACTGCGTGCCTTTTTGCTCGGCTTGGCCATCATCGATGACATCGGCGCGATCATCATCATTGCTACGGTCTATGCGAGAGGCATTTCAGTCGGTTGGTTATTGGTATCAGGGTTGGGTGTTGTGGTGGTCGTGATTGCTCGCCGAATAGGTGTGCAACTTGTTCTGCCGTACGTGGCCATAGGTGGGGTCATCTGGATCGCTCTCTACCAAGGCGGTGTGCACCCCACGCTCGCCGGTGTCGTGATGGGCTTGCTCACGCCAGTGGTCACCCCTCGAGGCGAAATCACAGAAGCGGTGTCAGTTATCGAGAGGCTTCAGCGTGTTTTGCATCCTTGGACGAGTTTTCTGATTGTTCCCATCTTTGCTCTCGCAAACAGCGGCATTTCTCTTTCATTGAGTGGCTTGCGAGATGCAGCTGGTTCCGCAGTTACGTGGGGCGTATTTTTGGGGCTATTGGTTGGTAAGCCACTGGGAGTATCTCTGACTACTCGCATCGCGATTCGATCGGGATTGTCAGATCAACCAGATGGTGCCACGACGACGCAAATTATCGGAGTAGGTATGGCAGCTGGTATTGGATTCACCGTGGCGATGTTCATTACGGAATTAGCGCTCACCGATCCGATTCAACGGCAAGATGCAAAGCTTGCCATTTTTTTGGCGTCAGTTGTTGCTGCTGCTCTTGCCATGCTGTTATTGAAGCTGCCAACAATTCGCCGCGTAAGGATCATCTCCGATGACGAGCAGGGAAAATAGTGAGAGGGCAAAGCAGTAATTAGTGGAGCTGGGGGGAATCGAACCCCCGTCCATCAGCCGTTGAGCGCCCGTGATACGACCATCCCCACTCAGGTGCTGTCGCAACACCGCCGGCGGGTCGGCTACTTAGTTACCTAAGTCGCGCTTCGTCTTTCCGAAGTGGCATCAGTCTTTCCTAACGTCAGCGTGCTTTCCCGCTGTCATCCTCCGCTTCTGTTGCCGGGCTGCGGTGGATCGGCCCCGTGCGACCTTGCGGCTCACGAGTGCTCTCCGACACCTAATGAATTAGGCGGCGAGAG
>JBEDEI010000042.1:0-18547 GCA_041175765.1 Actinomycetota bacterium
GGATACACCATCGCAACCGAAACAACGAGAAGAGCCGCCACAAAGTAGTGCCAGCGATCACCATCTCTTGCGATGTTGCTGTACGACGGTGATGTTCTGGACCACTTCCTGCGCAGCACCCGAACATTTTGCTGACGAAGGCGCGTTAAAACAATTCACACTTCGCGAACAACAGAGCCAAGAGGCAAGACTCAGCGATTGAATTCAGAGCTTGCACGAATGAGATTCACCAGAAACTGAGAATATTCTTCGTCGCCTACCGAAATTCCTTCAACGAGGTCGGTGAACACGTACATCGTGTTGAAAAGCAGCAGTGAGAAAATTCGATCGTCGAAGTAGCGGTCTCGCAACGGCATCTTGGCTTTTCCCCGTCGAATAACGCCGAGCATCCACTCGTGAGTCTGCGTGGTGATCTGGCTAACTCGATCCCGCAGGAGTCGGTTCTCTATCGCGGTTGCAAGAACTTGCAAACGGAATTCGCGGGCTTTGCGATACTCAGGGTTACTCGGCTTTGGTGACAACAGAGCAAACTGCTCAAGCGTCACCGTCTCTGCGGAGTCAAGCCAAGCATCGACCATGCTTTGGTAACTCTGCACGAACTCTGCGTACCAGTCGCCCAAGACTTGAGCAAGGAGACCGTCACGCCCTCCGAAGTGTCGGGAGATGAGTGGAATAGACACGTTTGCGCCTTGCGCGACAGCCGAGAGACGCATGCCAAGAATGCCGTTGAGATCGATTTCCTTGCGCGCGCTCTCAAGAATGTACTGCCGCGCAGCTTTTTCTGGCAACACATGTAGCGACATCTGCATCGTTGAACGCTAATGCGATTTGATTTGTTTTAGGCCTTGTAAATGTTCCGCTTTTCGCGTGAGTAAAAACTTTTAACGCCCACTTAACGGCTTGACCACGCTCATGCCAGGCGGCGTCGCTTCCACCACATCCACAGTGCTGCTGCGCCAACAATCTCAAGCGGTACGTTCCACCAACCACGGGCGACGACGGGCAGAACGTCGGCAGAAAACTGCCACCCGCCGATCGGCCACCAGAACATTTCTGCTGAGGTGAAGGCCCCGTCAAACACAAGGTGCAAGAACATGCCGATTGGCAGGCCGAGCAATAGTTTGCGATACGGCTTGCGGCCGAGCGACACGAGCATCACCAGCGCGAGCACCGCGATGCTGGTCACCACTGAATGCATTACCCGCCACCCCGTCGGCCAGTCGATGATGTCAGGAAGTACCGCGCCAACGGCAAGTAGCCGATAGTCGAAGCGTGGGTCTTTGAATACCCACGCAATCGTCAGCACCGCAGTGGCGATGAACCAGAAAAACATGCGGCGCTCAGACCGTGCTCACGTCGTGCTCAAACCGCTAGCAAGCAGCCGCAATATGGGCACGCGGCATCGGCTGTGTTCGCGACTTTCTTCATTTCTGCCTGCTCTTTCACCGACAATGCCGTGTGGCACCCGCCGCACGATCCGCGAACGATCTCAGCCACTGCCGCGCTCGTCATGCGTGCACGAACGCCCTCATAGAGAGCAAGTGATGCCGCATCTACTGCGGCCGCCAGAGCCGCTCGTTCGGCGTTTGCAGAAGAGATCTCCGCATCCACGGCGGCCAAAGCCGTCGCCAAGTCGTCTGCTGCCACACTCGCCGATGCCTCCAGTGCCGGAAGCGAATCGCGAAGTTTGGCGAGCGAGGCATCGAGACCCTCGCTTTCCTGCAGCAGTGAGAGCTCGACATCATCCAACGCCGAGTGATCGGCAGCCACATTGGCGATTTCGTGCTGCAAGGCTTCGGCCTCACGAACCGCAATCACCGTTTTGAGTTGTGCTTCGTACTTCAGTTTCTTTGCGGTGAGTTCGTGACCGCGAACTTCCAGTTTGTTGATCTCGCTGGTGATGTCACTTTGTCGTTTTTGACACTTTTTTGACTCCACGTTCGCCAGGTCTACTGCACGCTGTGTGGCCGCAGCAGCCGCTCGCTCCGGCAGTTCGGCCTTGCGGTGTGCAAGTTGCACCAACCGATGATCGACTGCCTGAATGGGCAGCAACGAGCGAAAATCCACGGTGCTCAGCCTCCCACGATTGTGGTCTGCGCCCAACTTGGTACACCTTTGTCGCAGTCGTACACGATGTGACCCCCGATGGGTATCGACGGTACGGGTGCAAATGGGTTCTTTTCTGTTGGGTCAATTGTGGTTGATGTTGGAAGAACCGATACCACAACGGGACCAGTAACGGTGGTCGTTACTGCCGGGTCGGCGACCGTCGTAGTGGTGGTCTTACCGGGGGCGAGCGTGGTCGATGGTGCGGGCGGGGTACCCGAGATCACCTGCGCCACACACTCGACACCCGGCAGATACAAACGGGCTGAAGAACGCGACGGTGCAAGTAGCGCTTTCCACTGTTCATCTTCCTTGCTACCCCAGTCGGTGACGGCAAGATCAGCATGAATCCGATCCATGTGCGCTTTCCAGATGTGCGCCGGATACGTTGCACCCGTCACCGTGTTGCGTGCGAACTTCCACTGACCCACGATTTGATCGCGAAACTCCGGCACACCGCGCATTGGCGTGTAACCGCGCGGGTCGCCCACCCACACCACGGTGCTGTATTGCGGCGTAAATCCCACGAACCAGGCATTGGTGTTGCGAGCCTGCGTGCCTGTTTTACCGCCAGCGGGGCGGTCGTCGTCTAGTGCCGTGCGTCGTGCCGTACCGCCGCGTAATACACCTTTCATGATGTCGATCGTCTTTGCAGCGGACGATGTCGTCAGCGCTTCCACCCCATTTGTGCTGACCTCACGCTCCCACACCAGGGTGGTCGCATCGCGTTCAAGAATCTTTTCCAAAAAATATGGCTCATGGTGCACGCCCAGATTCGCAATGCTCTGGGCGCCCGCGGCCATGTCCACCACACTCAGTTCGTTGGCGCCGGTGGCCAGTGATGCATACGGGTACACGGGATACTTCTCCGGGGTCAACCACTCACTCGCCGACATTTGATAGATACGGTCCACCACACGGTTGAGCCCCACGATCTGCGACAACTTTGCGTACGCACAGTTGATGGACAGCCAGGTCATGCGGCGCAGCGGGCCTACTGGTTCGCTCACGCCATCTTCGACGACGAACGGTTCGCTGGGGTTCTCCGGGTTCGGCAACGTACATGGCAGACGCCCATCGATGAAATCGTCGGCTTCAACCCCGGCTTCCAGTGCCGCAGCAAGGATGAACATTTTCACGCTTGAGCCAGTTTGTCTGCGACGCATTGCCAAATTCACTTCGTTCTCGCCCGCTGCAAACGGCTTGCCGCCCACCATTGCGCGAATTGCACCCGTCGCATTATCGAGGGTCACCAAAGCTGCTTGGGCGTTGACGCTGTTGTCGGGAAGGAGTGTGACTGCCTCATCGGCTGATGTCTGCATGTCGCGATCAACGGTGGTGTAGATACGAAGTCCACCACGGAACAATTTGGCGTAGCGCTCTTGATATGTCACCCCCAAGATCGTGGTCTGGTTGAGCAGGTAGTCCTTCACCAGTTCCGTAAAGTGTGTCCGCTGTACAGGCTCGTCTGGGCGGCTGCGCACACCTGATGGCAGCACTTCCGCGGCGCGACGCAGCAACTCGTCATCAGTCAGCGAAATCAGGCCCTCGGTGCGTACCCGTTGAAGCGCGGTCACGAACCGCGACAGCGAAAGAGCGCGATTGTTGATGGGGTCGTAGGCCGAAGGTGCCCGCACGAGACCCACCAAGAACGTGCCTTCTTCAATATTGAGATCGGCGACGTCTTTTCCGAAGTACACCTCGGCAGCGGCCTTGATGCCGTAGGCGTTGTAGCCGTAGAAGTTGGTATTGAACCATCGCTCAAGAATCTGATCTTTCGTTAGTTGGCGCTCAAGCAGGATGGCGTACCGCATTTGCAACAACTTGTAGCGCCCGTCGCGTGGCAACGTGGCAAGCAATTCGTTCTTCACCACCTGCTGGGTAATCGTTGATGCTCCACCGAATGACCCTTCGTTGACGTTGGCTAGAACTTGGCGACCAACGGCCCGCAAATCCACTCCTCGGTGTTGGCGAAATGTTCGATCTTCGATGGCCAATAGCGCATCGACAACGTGTGTCGGAATCTCCGAGATGAGCGCTTGCTGGCTATTCTCGGCCTGGAACACGCCGATCTGGCGACCTTGCACGTCGAATACCACGCTGCGCTCGGCCAAGCCGGTGAAACCGCCGACTTCGTAGAGCGAAATGGGTGTTTCGTCGTGGGCATTCAACATGCCCCAGACCCGCGGAGCCATTCCGACGACCAGTGCCGACAACAACAAGGCTGAGAGCAGCACGGCGACGACGAGTCGCAACGACCACATTGCTAGACGCACGTGCCTACAGACTACTTGCGCAGAAAGTGACCACCGACTGCGGCCAGCAGCGATACCGCTTGCTACTCTCCAACGGGTGACCACTCAACGACCTTTTCGATTCGGCGTCCAAGCATCCACTGCGGCATCCGGGAAGGCATGGGCCGACCTCGCTCGGCGCACCGAAGATTTGGGCTACGCCGTGCTCACGATGCCCGATCACTTCACCGATCAACTCGCCCCCGTTCCCGCAATGACGGTTGCAGCACACGTCACCTCCACGCTGCGTGTGTGTGCATTGGTGTTCGACAACGACTACAAGCATCCGGTAGTGCTCGCCAAAGAACTCGCCACGATGGACGTGTTGAGCGACGGGCGCGTCGACATCGGGCTGGGTGCCGGCTGGATGCGCACCGATTACGACCAAGCGGGAATGCAATACGACACACCAGGTGTGCGCATCGATCGCTTCGTCGAAGGCCTCCAAGTGATCCGCGGATGTATGACCGATGGTGCATTCTCCTTTTCGGGCAAGCACTACACCATCACCGACTACAACGGCCTCCCCAAGCCGCTGCAGCGACCATGTCCTCCTGTGTTGATTGGTGCTGGCGGCAAACGTATGCTCGGGATTGCCGCTCGCGAGGCCGACATCGTTGGCATCAATCCATCGCTGGCCCCAGGTGCAGTTGGGCCAGAGGTAATCGCCGACATGTCGTCGCAAGCGGTAGCCGAGAAAATCGCAATCGTTCGCGACAAAGCAGGCGACCGATTCAACAAGATTGAACTCAATATTCGTGCGTTCTTGGTGAATGTCACCGACGACGGCAAGGCAGCCCGCGAGAAGTTAGCTGCCGGCATGGGTGTTGACGCCGCGCTCATCCACGACTCGCCATTCGCGCTCATCGGCCCGCCGAATGAACTGGTCGACACGTTGCTTGCGCGACGCGAACAATTTGGTTTGTCGTACATCATTGTTGGTGGCGACGATGTGGAGTCCTTTGCGCCAGTGGTGGCAGCGCTCGCCGGCAAATGAGTTTGTAGCGGCGTTAACGACTGCTCAGGTATTCGGAACAATTGCGCGACGAATTGGGCGATCCCAACCGCGCTGTCCGGTGGATTTCGGGCTCGGCCACAAACGTGGTCCCATTTCCACCATGCCGTGATGCGTGTTGTACTCCCCCAGCAGATTCAGGAATGGCACCGCATCAAACGCATCCGCACCGCGGACACCGATACCTTTCCACGCACCAGTTGCCAGCAACTCAAGGGCCACCACCGGGCAAATCGCGGTTTGCCACAGCACTGCTTGTGCACCATATTCGCGCATTGTCGTTTCGTTGTCGGCCACGTGGTACAGGTATACCTCGCGTGATTCACCGTTGAACGTGCCCTTTACCCACGTGCCGGCACACGTGCGCCCGTGCATGAGATGGCCGAGTTTCGCTGGGTTGGGCAACACTGCGGCAAGAACGTCACGCGGCGCAACCGATGCATCGCCGACGCGGACCTTCTCGGTGGAGTCCAAGCCGAGATACGCAAACGTCTTGAGCCAGTCGATGAATTCGGCACCGAGCGAATACTTGAAGGTCACACGGTTGCATTCGATTTCACGAGGGATGAGCAATACTTCTTCGTGTTCCACGTTCACACACTCGTAGGCACCAATACCGGCAGGAAAGTGGAATACTTCTGGCTCACTGAAACACTCCGTGGTGAAGAGACCACGCTCTTTTTCCCACACGATGGGTGGGTTCAAACACTCTTCGATGGTGGTCCAAATGGAGAATGTCGGCGCAAAGTCAAACCCGTCGATCGACAGGTTGGATCCATCTCGCACACCAATTTCGTCGATCGTGTCGAACAAATGATCGGCTGCATAGCGGGCAAAGACGTTCGACAGTCCTGGTTCTACACCCATTCCAACGAGCGCCAGCAAACCCTTGTCGCGCCACTGATGGTCCGCGGAAAGCTGGCCCTCGCCGAGTGGCACACCAACCTCCGTGTAGGGGTTAGTGGGATGTGGCTTCGACAAGTTCATCGCCATATCCACATAGGTGCAACCAGCCTCGAATGCGGCATCGAATATCGGGTCGTTCAAGCGAGGGTCACACGCGTTGACGATGATGTCAATCTTGTGAGCGCGGGCAAGTGCAACGATGTCGGCTTTCTTGCTGGCATCCACTTTGGCGGCCACAAATCGCTCTGCATTGTCCAGTGCTTTGAGGGCGTCGATTGCTCGCTGCTCGCTGATGTCGGCCAGCACGAACACATCGAAAAAGGCTCGTGTCTCGGCAATCGAGGCCATGCTCGCCCCCACTCCGCCGGCTCCGACGACAAGTATGCGACTCACGATGTTGGGGGTTCCTTGGTGACAGCGGATGCGTTGGCATCCGAGACCTTCAGCCTACCGCGGGAAGCAGTAGGTAATTTCGCTGAATTTATCCTTGGCAAATACATACAACAATCGCAAGGGTTCATCACCAGTGTTGTGTGCAACATGCTCTGCGTGAGGCGGAATCCACACCGCATCACCGACCGCAATGTCGTATACGTCACCATCGACCATGACTTGTCCGCGACCGCCAAGTATGTAGTACACCTCTGCTGGTGCATGCGTGTGTCCACGTGGTGGTCGCACTGCACCTACGGGAACTTCGGCAACTCCCACCACGAGTTCTTGTGTCGGTAGCGCATCACCACCCACCAATTCCCACCAGCGCACTTTCCCGCGAGTATCGCTGTTCCATTCCTGCGGAGCGACATTTTCTGCGCGAGTGATTACCGGCTTGGCCACAGATGCCACTTTACGTGTGCACCACTACAGTCTGGATATGGACCTCAACGGTGCTCGAGTGCTCGTGACGGGCGCGTCGCGCGGTATCGGCGAAGCCATTGCCCGCGAAGCCACGGCACGTGGCGCAAAGGTGATTGGTGTAGCGCGCAGTGCTGGCGTGCTCAATGGCGTCATGCAGTCGATTGGTGGTGTGGCCATTCCGTGCGATCTCAGCAAAGAAGCCGAGCGAGCCGACCTCATCAAACGCCTGGAGGCAATCCACGGCCCGATTGACGTAGTGATCAACAACGCGGGTGTCGACGACACGCGAATGTTCACTCAGACTTCAGCACTCGATGTGCAGCGAGTGATCACCCTCAATCAAATCGTGCCCATCGAACTCATACGACAGGCACTCCCGCTCATGCAGTCGCGCAACCGCGGTCATGTCGTCAACATCTCGTCGCTTGCTGCTGCCGGAGGGTTCGCTGGCATGACGCTGTACGCGTCATCAAAGGCCGGGCTATCTGGCTTTCATCGCGTGCTTCAACATGAGATGAAAGGTTCGCCGATCGGCCTCACGCTGGTGGAGATCGGCCCCATCCCCACCGACATGCTGGCGAGTGTGAAGGGCTTACGCGCCGCCGAGCGAATGTTCTCACGCCTTCGCCGATTGCAACTACTGCCCGAAGTGCCACGCGAACGCGTTGCCACGGCAGTGTGCAATGCAATCGAGCGTGGCACCACCAACGTGTGTTTACCCAAACGCGCCAAGATTTACCCGATTCTCGTCGGACTACCGCAACGAATCGTGAACCTCATCACGGCCGACATCAAGCGCTAGATAGCGTTTGACTCGTGAGCTTGTGCGTCGTTGGTGACTTCGCGTGGGATGTGCTCATCCGCACCAACAATGAGGTGTTGAAGGGTGGCGACTCATTCGGCGAAGTCATGCTCGTGCCAGGTGGCAGTGCCGCCAACGTTGCGGTGTGGGCTCGCCGTTGTGGCCTGGAAACGCACTTCATCGGCAAGATCGGTCGCGACCGTCTGGGCGACCTCGCCCGCGAAGACCTGGAACGAGAAGGTGTGGTCCATCACTTCGTGCAAACGGATGCGCACCTCACCGGCAGCGTCGCGGTGTTCGTCGACCAAACCGGTGAACGCAGCATGGTGTCGGGTCGCGGTGCCGACTTTTTCTTGCTACCACAAGAACTCCCCAAAGGAGTTATCAACCGCACGCAATACTTGCACCTCACCGCATGGTCGTTCTTTACCGATCCACCACGCACCGCAGCACGACTGGCTGCCGAAATTGCGCGCGCGAGCAACAACTTGATCTCATTCGACCCGGGATCATTCCAGATGATCGAACAAATGGGTGTCGACATCTTCTGGTCGTACATCAAAGACTTGGGCATCAACGTGTTTCTGCCCAACTACGAAGAGGGCCGTGCGCTCACCAACTTGCTCGAGCCAACCGATATCGCCGCCAAGTTGGCCGCCGAACTCCCCGGCGCCACCATCATTTTGAAACTCGACGCCGATGGTGCACTCGTGCACCACAAGGGTGAGCAAACACAAATCGCACCCGCCACCAACAACCTGATTGATGCCACTGGCGCAGGCGACTCGTTCGCTGGCGCCTATCTCGCACATTTTGACAAGCACGGCTCAGCGGTTGAAGCCGCTCGCTTTGCTACTCGCATTGCCGCTTGGGTGATTGAACACCTCGGTGCGCGACCTGCCAGTGATGCGTCGCTGGCACGACTGCTTGCCTCGCACTAAGCGCGTGCGTCCCCGTCTGGGGTGATTCCATCAGGAGGTAAGCGCTCACCGCGCGGTAGTGGAAAGTACTTGTGGTGCCACGCGCCGGTGACTTCATAGATTGCGGTGCCCTGTTGGCCGTCACTCGTTGACACCAACATCTCGCTGAGACCACCGCCGAGTGAATTCTGCTTGCCAGGGTTGAAAGCGTCGTACCGCTGAGCCCAGCGACCATGTGCGTCGACAGTGATCTCGCGACCACTTTCCAATACGAAGGTCACTCGTCCGCCGAGCCCATGCACATCCTCACCGTGTCGTTCGTACGACGTTGGTTGTTGCGAAGCATTCAACCACGTCAAGTCGTGGCGGAACTCGCGCACGGCAACGGGCTCTCCCCCGTCGCTTGGCGAAAAACAGCCGTCGGTATACACGCGCGCACCATTGGGCAATTCCCAACACCACACCGCCAACATTCCTTCGGGAATATGGATTGCCAGCCACATCCACATCGGGCAGCGATAGTGCGTGCGAATTCCCCACGAGTGATCCCGTTGACCCCACCAATTGTTGATCTGCTTGGTTTCGCCCTTGTGGGTGACGGTGCCGTTGTACCAACCACTTTGGAACATGTGCGACTGATCCCATACCACTTCATGTCCGGCTTTCATCGTGCCCCGCCGCAGTTGATACGGCTGCACGCGAGCGGTGTAGGTGATGTCCATTGCCAACGGTGAGTTTTCCGCAGGGTCCACACGCAGACGCACCGACTTGCGAGGCTCAACGATGTCGATGTGCACGGGGCCGATGTTCCAGTCGTCGTGGTCACCATCGACATGACGAGTATGGCGGGCCAACAATGGCGTTGCTCCCCAACGTCCGAGTTGCAACGAATCCATTTCACTGCGGGCAGGAAAATTCGCCAATGTGAGGATGAATACATCGCCCAACTGGTCTGTCGGGTGCATCACAAAAAACAGGCTCTCGCGCCAATCGTGATGGTGCAGGACGGTATTGCGAAAGGGTTCGGGTATCTGGTGGCCGAAGCGTTCGTCGGCGGCGTCGTAACGGGCCATGGTGCTTCTAGTTTCGCACAGCAGCCAGCGAGTCAAGGTCGACTGCGTGTTGGGCGTGCCGATTCGCCATTGCCAGAAACATCTCGTCGCCCCGCTCGGTCTGCTTCACGATCATCGATGCCACGACCGCCATCACGAAACCCGCAAAGGTAAATCGTCGATACTCGAGCCATGCGTCCTCAACGCTCAGCATGATGTTGTAGCCACGCAAACCCTCCACCCATCGCTGCACGAGTGCGAGTTCGTGGGTGCGTCGCGCTTCGGTGGTCAGACCTGCTCCAACAAAGTAGGCGAGGTCCTGTGCGCCACAGGCATGGGTAACGGTTTGAAAGTCGACGACACCCACCGCTGAGCGACCTTCGCGAAACAGCAAATTGTCGAGTCGAAAATCGGCATGCACCACCGTGCGATGTGGCAGTTGACGTCGGAAGTAACTGCCCGCATCCGCTACGAACTCTTCGCCGAGAATGCGGGCCTGTGGGGTGAGCCGATCGCCATATCGCGCCAAGAAACCCGGGAACACCTGCTGCATGAGTGCTTGACTGCCTGAGCGATCACCGTCGGTGCTGCGATTGAGCCACGACAACGTGTAGAGAAACGACGAGTTCCACAAGGGCCCATGCAGCTTGACAAGTTCGTCGATGCAAGCGTGTGCTTGTTCAACTGAACAGCCCACAATTTGGTCGCCCTGCTTGCATGGCGCGAAGTCCTCCAAGAGCAACAGGAAGTCGTCGGTCGTTTCGTCGCGCTCGACGTAGAAACACTTTGGTGCACCCACGTCCAGGGCATCGCGCAGGTCGCGGTAGAACGATGCTTCCACTTCGTAGCAGCGGGTCAACTTGCCGGTTGCCTTACTTTTCGGGTCGTTGCTCGGAAATTTCGCAATCAACGTCTCGGGCAAATCGCATGGGCTGCTGTAGGTGACACGCAAGCGGCGAGATTCCGACATCTGGCCTGTACCAATCTCGTGATGTTCCACTGCCACCACTCGCGACGACCCGAGGCGCGGCGCGAGAGCCGCGTTGATGCGCTCGAGGGTCGTGGCGGAATCCACCGCCTTGGTCTACACCGTTTCGGGCTGGCGCGACAAACGGGCAGCAACTCGCCCAATCTTGTCAATACGGGTGATGAGTTCCTCGCGGGCCTGTTCGGCCTCCGGGGAAAGACCCGACACATCCTTCACTTTCCAGTGACGCATGACAACGGGCTCAAGAATCTGTTCGTGGTGGATCTTGAAGTCATAGATGCCCGCGCTGGCGATCTTCTTGGCATGCTCGGTGAAATTCGGGATTCCCGTGCCAGGCATCGAAAAGTTGCGCACCGCACGCTCGATTCCAATCACCATGCTTGATGCATCCACTTCGAGGGCAGCAGAAGCAAGGTCGCGATAAAAGAGGTAGTGCAAATTTTCGTCGTTACCCACCCGCAACATCACATCTTGCCCAGCCTGATCACCGATAAGTTTTCCGGTATTGCGATGCGCAATGCGAGTGGCAAGTTCTTGCATGGAGAGGTACGCGAGGGCTTCGTACAAATCGTCTGGTGCGGGCACTTGGGCGCCGCGCACCTGCTGCATGCGCGCACGCTCGAGCTCTACCGGGTCGAGTGCGCGAGTCACCGTGAGATAGTCGCGAATGGCAATTGCATGGCGACCCTCTTCGGCAGTCCAGTTACGCGCCCATGCACCATAGGCACTGTCACCACCGAAGATCGTGCTGATATCGCGGGTGTAATACGGCAGGTTGTCTTCGGTCAGCAAGTTCACAAAGAGTGCGGCGCGCACAGCGTCGGGAAGTGTCCATCCCCCGTCACCGAAGTCGGCATCATCGGGTGACCACGGACGTTCGGGGTCGAAGTCTCGCCCACGACTCCACGGCACGTATTCGTGCGGGAACCATTCTTTTGCCACGCCCATATGGCGGTCGTAAAGTTTGGCCGCCGTTGGCTCAAGCACATCCAGCAGTTCCACTGGGTTCATACCGTCACCCTAACCGCAGGCGCTGAACGAGACGTGACAGAGGTATGCGAAAGTCATCAAGCAAAGTCACATTGACGTCACGAAGCGCCTTGTTATCCAAAACGGAGTTCGCCGGGCGGGGTGCAGGGCGTGCAGGCAGGAGGTCTTTGGTCTTCACTGGTCGCACACGTGCCGGGTCGAGCCCTGCGGCAGTCATCACCTCGCGAGTGAACTCGTACCAACTTGCTACACCCTGGTTCGTTACGTGCCAGATGCCACGACGCTGCTCGATGGCCAAGCGCACGATCATGCGTGCCGCATCGTCTGCCATCGTGGGGTTGCCAATCTGATCATCCACGAAGGTGAGTGTTTCGTGTTGTGCTGCGAGTCGCAGGATGGTCTTGACCATGTTCGCGCCGTGGAAGCCGCACACCCACGAGATGCGCACGATTGCGTCAGTGGAAAGATCGACCGCTTGTTCCCCCGCCAACTTGGATGCACCGTAGACCGACTTGGGGTTGGGTACGTCGGTCTCCACGTACGGAGTTGCTTTGTCGCCGTCGAATACATAGTCGGTAGAGATGTAGACCACGCGTGCGCCGACCTCGCGTGCGGCGCGCACGACATATTCGGTGGCTGTGGCGTTGCATAAAAATGCTTTGTCACGATCACCTTCGCATGCGTCAACGGCAGTCCACGCAGCAGCATGGATGATGACGTTTGGTTTTTCGCGCGCCATGACGGCCCGCACTGCTTGGTCATCGGTGACATCGAGTTGTGCGCGCGTCAAACCACGAACGTCGTGGCCAGCCGCTGTCACAGCGTCGACGAGTTCGGTGCCAAGTTGCCCTGCCGCACCTGTGACGACAATCTTCACGACGAAGCCTTGAGCGGCTCCCACCACCAGCGGTTGTCTCGGTACCACGCAACGGTGGCATCAAGCGCTTCGTCCAGCGAGCGTTGCCGCTTCCAGCCCAATGCCGTGATCTTTGCAATGTCGACGGAGTAGCGCCGATCATGGCCCTTACGATCCTGCACGTACTGCACGCTGGATTCGTCCTTACCCAACAAGGCCAACAACTTGTTCACCAAGACACGGTTGGCCGTTTCGTTCCCCGCGCCGATGTTGTAGATCTCTCCAACTACTCCGCGCTCCAGCACCAGGTGCACGCCTGAGCAGTGGTCGTCTACATACAACCAGTCGCGCTCATTGAGCCCGTCGCCGTAGAGCGGAATCTTCTTTCCATCCAACAGATTGGTGGTGAATAGTGGAATCGCCTTTTCTGGATACTGGAACGGTCCAAAGTTGTTGGTGCAACGCGTGACCAACACGGGCGTTCCATGCGTGGAAAAGTACGACAACGCAATCAAGTCGCTACCGGCCTTCGATGCCGAATACGGTGAGCGCGGCTCGAGCGGATCGGTCTCTTTCGATGAGCCCACCTCCACGCTTCCATACACCTCGTCGGTGCCGATGTGCACCACTCGTTGCATACCTAGGCGTCGTGCCGTATCAATCACCACGTTGGTACCGAAACAATTCGTGAGGATGAAGTCTTCGCCACTTTCAATCGACCGATCAACATGGCTCTCAGCCGCGAAATGCACCACCCAGTCGTGACCCGTCATGGCTTGCTCGATGTCGCCGGGATGGCAGATGTTGCCCTTCACAAATGAAAAGCGTGGGTTGTCATCGAGGTCGCGCAAGGTGGAGAGGTTGCCGGCGTAGGTCAACGAGTCGTACACCGTCACTGAGTGATCCGTGTTGCGCAACACCCAGCGGGCGTAGTTGCTCCCAATGAAACCGGCACCACCCGTTACGAAAATCTTCAAGCGTCTGTGCCTCGGGTCGAGCGCATCTAGGTTCTCATTCCCCAGATCGGCTGTTGTTGAGGCGCAATATCTTTGCGCATCGGGTTGGCCTGGTCTCGCTTCGACAATGTGGGCGAGGCAATCCCCCAGTCGGCACCAATTGCCGGGTCGTTGTAGGCGACACCAAGTTCGTCGTTGGGGTTGTAATAGTTGTCCACCAGATACGTGATCGTCATGTCGGTGAGCGAGGCAAAGCCGTGTGCGACTCCCGGCGGGATGAATACGCCACGGTGGTCGTGGGTGCCGTCGGCGCGTGCGCCAAGGTCGATCACTTGTGTGGCGCCATCAGTCGGCGAACCAGTTCGCAAGTCGTGCAACACCACGCGGCACGTTCCGTATGGCACGTACCAATAATCCGCCTGGTGCAGGTGATAGTGCAGCCCAACGATTGCCCCGGCCTTGCGGTCGCCACGGTTGCCTTGCAGCATTTCGCGCCCGAGCGGGAACCACTCGCGTCGATACGTCTCAATGAAAAAGCCTCGCTCGTCGCCGTGCATACTCGGCTCGACTATCTGCACGCCTTTGATGACGGTGGATTCGGTGATTGTCGGCATTTAGGCGTCGAGCTCCACTTTTGAGTCGTCGCCGAGCAT
The DNA here is from genome assembly GCA_041175765.1 of Actinomycetota bacterium. GTDB lineage: Bacteria > Actinomycetota > Acidimicrobiia > Acidimicrobiales > Ilumatobacteraceae > F1-60-MAGs027. The sequence goes on from JBEDEI010000042.1 coordinate 14,397, forward strand.
TAGGCGCAACGCATGCGGACGATGCTGCGAACGGGTGACTTCCACATTTCGACCAAGCAATGAGTCGCTCATCTTGTGCACATCGTTGACCGTGCAGCCATCCAACAACACGGAATGCTCGAGTTCTGAGTGCACGATGTTGCACTTGTTGCCCACCGACGTGTACGGCCCGATGTAACTGTTGTCCACCACCGTGTCAGTACCAATCACCACTGGTCCGCGGATACGCGAGTTGACGATCTTTGCGCCACTCATGATGATGACGCGGCCTTCAATCTGCGAACTGCCATCCACACTGCCCTCGTTGCGGGGTTCAATCGCCTCGAGCACCAGACGATTGCACTCCAGGAGTGGATCTTTCTTGCCCGTATCGATCCACCAGCCTTTGAGCACTTCGTGGCGAACCGTCTTGCCCTGCTCGATGAGCCACTGAATCGCATCGGTGATTTCCAACTCTCCACGCTTCGATGGCGCGATGGCGCGTACTGCATCGTTGATGGTCTTGTCGAACAGGTACACACCCACCAGCGCCAAGTCGCTCGGTGGATCCTTGGGTTTTTCCACCAGCCGTTTGACGTGCCCTTCTTTGGTTACTTCTGCCACGCCGAATTGGCGCGGGTCGTCAACGTGGCACAAGAGAATCTGGGCGGTTGGCGCACTCTTTCCACCGGCTGCGCGGGCAGATTCAAACTCCCGCACGAAACCTTCGAGGCCCTGCTCGAGCATGTTGTCACCGAGATACATCACGAAATCGTCATCACCCAAGAAGTCGTGTGCAATCAACACACAGTGCGCCAAACCAAGTGGTTCTTCTTGCGGGATGTACGTGGTCTTCACCCCGAACTGCGACCCGTCGCCAACTGCAGCAATAATTTCTTTGCGCGTGTCGCCAACGATGATGCCAATCTCTTTGATGCCGGCGCGCCGCATGGCTTCGATGCCGTAGAACAAGATGGGCTTGTTGGCGATCGGCACCAATTGTTTGGCGCTGGTGTGGGTAATCGGCCGTAACCGTGTGCCGGCACCGCCAGCCAAGATGAGACCTTTCATCGCAAACTCAGGCTAGTTGCTCGGCTATTACTAGGGTTTTCATCGTGAAGCCCACTTACCTGCATGCATTCACCAAGCCTTCGCGCACGGAGTTTGTGGCGATGGTGCGCGGCGAAGGTGCCCGGCTGTACGACTCCAACGGCAAGGAATACATCGACGGCATGGCCAGCCTCTGGTACTGCAACATCGGGCACGGACGCAAGGACATGGCCGAAGCGATTGCCGCACAGGTCACCACGCTGGAGTCGTACAACAACTTCGATCCTTTTACCACCGCCATCACCGACACACTCACCGACAAATTGCACTCGCTGTCACCGATGATCGGCAACCGAGTGTTCCTGTGCTCCAGCGGCTCAGAAGCCGTTGATACAGCGATGAAACTCGCACGACTCGCACACGTGCAGGCAGGACACCCGGAGCGCACCATCATCATTTCGCGCGGACGCGGATACCACGGCACGAATTTCGGCGGCACGAGCGCACAGGGATTATCGCTCAACAAGATCGGCTATGACCCGCTCGTGCCAGACGTAACCCAAGTCGATCCGAACGACATTGAGGCGTTGTCGTTGGCGATGAGTCGCGACGGTGCGCGAATTGCAGCCGTGCTGGTTGAACCCTTGCAGGGTGCGGGTGGGGTGTTCCCGCCCAGTGACGGCTACCTGCAAGCAGTGCGAAAGTTGTGCGACCAGCACGGTGCATTTCTGATTTTTGACGAAGTCATATCGGGCTTCGGACGTCTCGGCACGTGGTTTGCCGCTCAGCACTACGGCGTTACACCCGACTTCACGTGTTTTGCCAAAGCCGTAACTTCCGGGTACGTGCCGCTGGGTGGTGTGTTCGTTGGCGCAGCACCCTTGCATGCACTCGAAGCAGATGCAAACTTTTTTCTGCGGACGGGCTACACCTACTCCGGCCATGCCACTGCATGTGCCGCAGCCCTAAAGAACCTCGAGATCATCGAACACGAGGGCCTCGTCCAACGCGCCAAGCATGTCGGCGCATTGGTATCGCAGGCACTCAATGCCTTGCAGCGTGACGGTCTGCTCAAAGAAGTGCGCGGTGATGGTGCCGTGTGGGCGGCAGGCTTGCACCCGCAGCACGATGCCTTGGCCGTACGTGACATTGCGATGCGCAACGGCGCAATCGTGCGTGGTATTGGTGCGGACACCAACGCATTTTGTCCGCCCTTGGTAACGACCGACGACGAGATTGGTCGTCTCATGGACACCTACGCATCAGCCCTGCAGGAACACGTGAAGGTTGTCGGCGCCTGATTCGTTGAGCACTCGACATTCTCGGTATGGTGGCGACGTGAATCTTGCAGGTCGCAATGCGCTGATTACCGGTGGTGCCAGTGGCATTGGCGCAGCAGTGGCTGAGTCGCTCAAAAAAGCCGGTGCAACGGTCACGATCGTGGACATCGACCGAGATGCACTTGCAGCAACCGGCAAGCGACTGGGAGTACCAGCAGAGTTTCTCGACGTCTCCTCCAGCCAGGCGTGGGCCGACTTCATCGCTTCGCACGATCACTTCGACCTCGTGCATCTCAACGCGGGTATCACTACCCACCGCAATGTTCTGGAAGGCCCTGCCGACCCAACGCAACCGCCACTCGTACGCATGACCGACGACGAGTACCAGCGCATCATGGGTGTGAACGTCGACGGAGTGGTGTTTGGTGCACGTGCAGTGATTCCCGGCATGTGCGAACGACGCAGCGGCGACATCGTGGTCACGGCATCTATCGCTGCATTCGTTCCGATTCCACCCGACCCGGTGTACGGCCTCACCAAATATGCCGTATCGGGTTTGGTGAAATCGCTCACCCCACGGCTTGCCGAGTTCGGCGTGTGCATCAGTGCGATTTGCCCGGGCTTCGTCGACACGCCACTCATCAGCGAGCGAGCCCGTGAGTGGATTGCCGAACTCGGTATGCCATTGATGAAGACCGAACAAGTGGTGGATGCCGTACGAAGTTCGCTCACTCGCCGGGTACACGGTGCGCATTGGGTGGTACTCCCCGATCAAGACCCGATTTTGCACGAGCAAGCCGTGGTGCCGTTCCCCACCAACCCACAGTGACGCAAGCAGTTTTCAACCCGTTCGACCCAGCGTTCCGGGCCAACCCGCATCCGTTTTATGATGCGTTGCGCAACGACGACCCCGTACACATCGCACCCGGCGGCTTGGTCGTGCTCACGCGCTACAGCGATGTTGCCACCGTGTTGCGCTCCAACGACTACAGCCGCGACATCGAGAAGTCGGCCAAGCAAATCGACGACCCAATCCGTGCGCGTATGCGTGAACGCCGTCGCGACTCAGCCAAGTCGATCTTAAATTTGGACCCACCGGACCACACCCGGCTGCGCCGTCTGGTATCCAAATCGTTCACACCGAGCGTCATCGAAGAGTTGCGACCAATGGTGCAGCACTACGTAGACGATGCACTCGACACCGCTGAAGCACGCGTGCGAGATGGCGGCGAATTCGAACTGATCGATGATCTTGCCTTTCCCGTGCCGTTTCTGGTGATCTCGGCGATGTTGGGCATGCCGACCACACGTTCAGAGGAACTGCGCGAATGGTCGCAAGTCATCACTCGCACGCTGGAGCCGACGGTCGGCTTGGCAGATGTTGAAGAAGCAGATAAGGCGTTTGCCGGATTACTGCCGTTTTTGGATGAAGTGATCACCGACCGTCGACAACACCTTGGTAACGACATGTTGTCTTCACTCATCTCTGCCGAAGAGGCAGGCGACAAACTCACCGCCGAAGAACTCGTTACGTTCGTCGTTTTGCTCTACATCGCAGGCCACGAAACCACCGTCAACTTGATCGGCAACTCGATGCTTGCCTTGTTGCGTGCACCAGACCAGTTGCAGTACGCGCGCGAGTATGGCCTTGGCTCCAATGCAATCGACGAACTCTTACGATTCGACGGGCCGGTGCAACATACGGTGCGTGTGCCGCTCGTGCCCGTGCAATTTCAGGTGGGTGACCGCACCATCGAGGTTGAAGCGGGTGAACGGGTGCTGACCAGCCTTGGCGCCGCCAGCCATGACCCCAGCGTGTTCACCGATCCACATCGATTGAAT
>JBEDEI010000043.1:0-4435 GCA_041175765.1 Actinomycetota bacterium
GGATTATTGCTCGTCGTTGGCGGTGCCTTGGCCGGTGTCGTGGTGCTGCAAAGTAGTAGCGACCAACTTGTCGTGGTTGGGTCGGCGCGCGATTTGCCACGCGGAAGTGTGCTCACCCGAGATGATGTAGTGGCCATCGAAGTTGGTGCGCTACCAAAAGCCTCAGTGACCCAGGCAACCGATGCTGGTGCATTGATTGGCATGCGATTGTTGGTCGACCTCCCGGCTGGGGTGCCCATCTCACCGCATGTGGTGACTTCACAGGAACTGCTTGGTGCCACCGAAGCACTCATTCCACTAGCCCTCGACCACCGTGCAATACCGAGCGGTCTTGGCCGCGGTGACATGGTGCGCGTGGTCATTTCCTTCCCGAATCAGGGAGTTGATGCACCAACACCGGAGGTACTCGCGGAATCAGTGGAGGTGTTCGATGTGGAGATTCCCGACGAGTTCGGTGACGTCATTCGTGTGACGATTCGAGCGAACACAAACATTGCCGTCGATATTGCCCGGGCAGATCGTGTGCAACTGATGAAAGTGGCGGGGAACTAAGGATGCTCGACACCAACCTTGTGCGTTCACTCGCCGAGCATGTCGCTGATGTCTTGGCCGATGAGCGTCTTCGTGGAGATATCGACAGCAACGGATTAGCTCGAGAAACAGAGCTGACGCTCGCCAGAGACACATTGCGCGCAGAAATTGCACGTCTTCAGGCCAAGCGTCCCTTGGATGCCTGGCCACCGCTCGACGAAGAGGCACTGATTGGCGAAGTGATCGCCCGCGTCCTTGGTTTGGGAGGTCTAGAGACATTGCTGGCAGACCCTGACATCAGCGACATTCACGTGCGCGGTTGCGATTCGGTGTGGGTGAAGTTGCGTGACGGTCGTCGTGAACGACGTGCACCGATCGTGGAAAGTGATGACGAACTCGTCAACTTGATTCGCCGAGCAGCAACGCGGTTCAGTCGAACGGAAAAGCGATTTGATGCAGGTACACCAGAACTCAACATGCAACTTCCCGACGGATCGCGGCTATTTGCCGTTATGGAGGTATCAACCAGACCAAGTCTCATCGTGCGTCGGCATCGCTTCGAATTGTCATCACTGGACGAGTTGAGGACGCTGGACGTGTTTGACGCCGATGTGCAGTCGCTCTTGACGGCCATGGTGCGGGCTCGTCGCAATGTGGTAGTTGCTGGCGGAACTGGTTCAGGGAAAACCACGCTGCTGCGGGCCTTGCTCAATGAGGTTCCGCCAGTTGAACGGATCGTCACTATTGAAGATGCATACGAACTCGGGCTAGAGCATTTTTCAGAGAAACATCCTGACTACGACGCGTTGCAAAGTCGTAGCGCCAACATCGAAGGTCAAGGCGAAGTGACGTTGGCTGATCTCACTCGCATGGCCCTGCGAATGGACCCAGATCGAGTCATCGTGGGGGAAGTGCGTGGCGCTGAGGCATTCCCGATGCTGATGGCCATGAGCCAAGGGAATAACGGCTCCATGTGCACGATGCACGCTGACGGCACACGATCGGTCTTTCCGAAACTCGCGGCGTATGTGTCGATGGCGTCTACAGGCTTACCGGTGGAGACCGTCAATGTGCTGGTGGCCAGCGCCCTGCATTTCGTGATCTTCATCGAGAATCTTGACGGTCGCCGCCGAATCGCTTCGATTCGTGAAGTTGTCGATACCGACGGCAACAACATCGTGTCCAACGAAATCATGACACGCTCTGGCTCGGGCACGACGCAGTGGCCCTACCCACTGCGTTGCAACACCCGGGAACTTCTCGAGCAATGTGGCTTCCAACCTCGCTCACTCGTGGGGATGAATCGATGAATTCGTCGTTTGCAGCGCTCAGCGCCGGTGCGGTCATCGGTCTTGGTGGTTTCGTGTGTGTCGTTGCCTGGCGTGGTCGATTGCAGCTTCGTGGTACGGCTGCACTGCGGGCATCCCTGCCGCTGCGACACATCTGTGTAGCCACCGTGGTGCTCATCGGTGTATGGGTCGTAACGGGGTGGACGCTTGCAGCAGCCACAATCGCGGGCGTTGCCACCATGGGAAGTGTTGCGCTGCGTCGACACGGAAAGCGTCGCGACGAGCGTGCCCTCATCGATGCAATTGCGGTATGGACCGAACAGCTCCGCGACATGTTGGCAGGCAGCAATGGGCTGGAACAAACCATCATCAGTACTTCTGCACATGCGCCAGCAATTTTGCGCGAACCCCTGGAACGCCTCGTTGCATCCATGTCGTACTCCTCGCTGCGCCAGGGTTTACAACGTTTCGCTCGCGATGTAGATCACCCCACCGCCGACTTTGTAGTTGCCGCACTTTCAACGGCAGCAACGCGTCAAGTGCGCGAACTCGGTGCGTTGCTGAGTCATCTTGCCTCCTGTGCCCGCGATGAGGCACGAATGCATACACGCATCTGGGTTGGGCGCTCTCGCACACGCAGCGCGGTTCGCATCATCGCTGCCGTTGTCGGGGTATTCGTGTTTGGACTGGTGCTCTTGAGCCCGGAGTATCTGGCGCCATACCGGTCCGCACAAGGGCAACTGGTGCTGTCGGCTGTGGTCATGATCTTTTTCGGTGCTTTGCTCATGATGCAGAGATTGGCCGTAGTGGTGGCACCTGATCGATTCATTGGTCGTCGTACGGAGGTGTCGTCGTGATGCCGCTAGCTCTGTTCTGTGGTGCGTTGGTGGGCGCAGGTGCAGCACTCATCACTCTGCCTACCGTCAGCGCCGAACTCCGCCGTCGTTTGGGATCACTCGGGACAAAGTCACGGCTAGTAGCGAGCGACCGAGCGGTACGGCTCCATGCGAGCGACCTTGCAATTGTCGGCTGGACACCAACAGATCTGGTGACCCGCCAACTCCTGGGTGTTGTGGTCGGTTCACTCGGTGCCGTAGTCGTCGGTTCAGTCATGGGTGACGCAGCAATAGTTGCCACAGTGTTGGTCGTCGGTGGTGCAGTTGGTTTCCTGATTCCTTCCAGCATGTTGCGAACACGAGCAAGGGTTCGTCGCCGAAGTTTTGTTCATGCATTCTCGGCGTATCTGGATTTGGTGAATGTGCTGTTGGCGGGGGGTGCGGGAATTGAAACTGCACTCATTGCCGCGGCGGAAGCAGGTGACGGTTGGGCATTTGGCACGCTCCGCTCCTGTTTGGTGAAAGCTCGTCTATCTCGGCGGTCACCGTGGCACGAGTTACGCGTGCTTGGCACACGCTGGGGCATTGACGAGGTGGTGGAGGTAGCAGGCAGCATGAACCTGTCGGGAGAACACGGCGCACGGATTCGAAATTCGCTAGGCGCCCGCGCAGATTCGATGCGCGCGCGGCAGGTTGCCGAGATTGAAGCACTTGCTCAATCCGCAACCGAGCGAATGGGTGTTCCCGTCATGATGCTGTTCGTGGGATTCATGGTGCTGTTGGGCTACCCGGCCCTCCAAACGGTGGTGATGACCATGTAAACCACAGCAAGGTTCCCCTCCGTATTGGGCCGAATCCGGCACACATCTTCACAAAACAACGAATACCAATGAAAGGAATTTCATCATGTCCCATACCCGTCAACTTTGGCAGTACTACACGACTCGCTTCCGCGCGTCATTGGCCAATGATCACGACCGAGGCGAGGTCAGTGCCACCACCGTGGTAATGGCTGCTGCATTGATCGCACTTGCGCTCTTTGTCGGTGCAACCATCACGAGCCGTGTTCGCGACAAGGCCAACTCACTCGACCTTGACTAAGCAGCACACCGATCGGGGAGAAATCTCCACAGAGACTGTTCTGCTGGTTCCGGCGCTGATGTTCATCGTGTTGCTCGTCGTGCAAACGGCGGTGGTGCTGCACGGTGCAAATATGGCAAGCCACGTGGCAGCGAGAGGTGCGTTGGCAGCATCCCAGCTAGGCGCAACGACGAATCACACGACGCTCGCTGTAAACGCGGTTGCATCGTCACTCGGCGCTCGCTTGGCGGCACCACCACTCATTACGACCGAACGCGATCATGTACGCGTACGCGTATGGGTAGTGGTGCCACAGGCGGTGCCATTCTTTGTCGACCGAGTTTCACGAGAAGTCTCGGTACCACGCGAGCGGTACATCGCCTATGCCGATCGCTAAGTGTGTGCGCCTGGTGCGAAACCATGACCGTGGATCCATGAGCGTTGAAGCAGTCTTGTTGGTGCCGATCTTCGTGCTACTTGTGCTGTTCGTAGTCCACGTCGGACGCCTTGGTGCGGCCCAAGTGCGACTGGTGACCGTAGCGGACCACGCAGCACGGGCAGCCTCACTGGTTCATCCGCGCGCGATGCATGCCACGGCACGGTCGACGGCCCTCGACAATCTCATGCAAAACGGTTTGACCTGTGAGTCGATCAGCGTGCAGGTGCAAATCACTCGTCAGAGTGATCCTGGTGTTGTGC
>JBEDEI010000044.1:0-3634 GCA_041175765.1 Actinomycetota bacterium
GATGCGAGGTCTGCCGGCACATCAGCCTTCGGGTTCTGACGAATACCCGACAGCAAACTGCCGTGGCGCGAGCGCATGTGCTCGAGCAATTCCTGCTCGAATCGACGCACGTCGGCAACAGGAACGTCGTCCAAATAGCCCTTGGTTCCCGCAAAAATCGACACCACTTGCTCTTCGACGGCCATCGGGCTATTGAGCGGCTGCTTGAGCAACTCAACGAGACGGTAGCCGCGCTCCAACTGCGCCTTGGAGATTGCATCGAGCTCGGAGCCGAACGTGGCGAATGCTTCCAATTCACGGAACTGAGCAAGGTCGAGTTTCAAAGTTCCCGAGACGCTCTTCATCGCCTTGATTTGCGCCGCACCACCCACTCGGCTGACAGAAATACCTACGTCCACTGCCGGGCGGATACCCGACTTGAACAGGTTGTCCTGCAAATACACCTGGCCATCCGTAATCGAAATCACGTTGGTGGGAATGTACGCCGACACGTCACCTGCCTTGGTTTCGATGATTGGCAGTGCAGTCAGCGAACCTGCACCCTTTTCGTCGCTCAATTTGGCGGCGCGCTCAAGCAATCGGCTGTGCAAATAGAACACGTCACCCGGATACGCCTCGCGACCCGGCGGGCGACGAAGCAGCAGTGAAATCTGGCGGTATGCCTCTGCTTGTTTGGAGAGGTCGTCGTACACGATCAAGGCATGCTCACCGTTTTCCATCCAGTGCTGGCCCATCGCACAACCGGCATACGGCGCCAGGTATTTGAACGGTGCCGAATCACTGGCTGGTGCAGCAACGACCACGGTGTACTCCATGGCGCCGTACTGACGCAGCGTCTCCACCGTTTGCGCCACGGTCGAACCTTTTTGGCCCACCGCTACGTAGATGCACTTCACTCCCAAACCTTTTTGGTTCAAGATCGTGTCGACGGCAACCGAGGTCTTGCCAGTTTTGCGGTCACCGATGATCAATTCGCGTTGACCGCGCCCAATTGGGGTCATGGCATCGATGGCCTTGATGCCCGTTTGCAGCGGTTCGTGCACGGGTTTGCGACCCATGATGCCCGGGGCTTGCACTTCGACACGGCGGGAAATCGCGCCGACAATATCTCCCTTGCCGTCAATCGGCGCACCAAGCGCATTGACAACACGCCCCAGCATCGCGTCACCGACGGGCACGGAGAGAATCTGCCCGGTGGCCTTCACCGTTTGTTGCTCTTCGATGTGATCGGCATTGCCGAGCACAACAACGCCGATGGAGTCTTCGTCCAAGTTGAGCGCCAAACCAACGCTGCCGTCCTCGAACTCCAACAATTCGTTCACTGCGCAATCGGGCAAGCCGCTCACTCGGGCGATACCGTCACCGATCTCGGCCACGCGACCTACCGTGCGTGCTTCAAGTGATGGCACGTACCCATCGAGCCCCTTGGCGATTGCTGTTGCAATCTCCGAAGCAGAGAGTGTGAGTTCAGACATATGACTTTCCTTTCAACTGGCGCTTAGAAACGTGACTTCACTTGATCAAGACGGGTACGAACGGTGTCATCAATGACCTCGTCGCCCACGGTGGCCACTAAGCCACCGATGACGTTCGGGTCAACCACCACTTTGAGATTCAACTTCTTTCCTGTGGCCTTGCTGAGTGCCTCGGCAAGGCGCGCCTTCTGGGCATCGCTGAGCTCGATGGCGCTGCGCACCTCGGCTACTTCGAGCTGCTTTTCGCTTGATGCACGCTTGACCAACGCATCTGCCACCTGGGGCAAGAGTGCGATGTGACCGGTTCCCACCAAGAGCGAAGCCAACTGCACGGTGACATTGTTGGCCTTGCCGCCCAGGAGTTGTTCGACGATCTTCTGACGACGGTCGATCGGCAGAGTGGCATCGCTCAACGATGACCGCAAGCCTTCGTTGGACTCAAAGGCGCGAGCCAGGCGGAACATTTCGTCCTCCACCACTGCAACTGCATCATTTGCTGATGCAATGTCGAACATGGCACTGACGTAGGCATTCACTTGCTGCGTGGTCATCGTGATGCTCCAACTTTGGCGATGAAGCCGTCGACCAATTCCTGCTGAGTGCGGTCATCAAGTGCCGCACGCACGGTGTCGGTGGTGGCAGCCGCAGACAGACGAGCAATCTCGGCGCGCAACTCGTCACCGATACGTGAACGTGCGGCTTGGGTCTCTGTCGCTGCGCGCGCCTCGAGCTCTGCTACTTCTGCAGTGATTCGTGCACGACCTTCCGACAAGATTGCGGCCGCTTGGGCGTCGGCATCAGCCAACAAACGGGTTCGTTCGCCTGCCACGTCGCCAAGTGCCTTGCGGATGTTCACCGCATCGGCATCGGCTTGTTGTCGTGCCGCTGCCGAATCGTCGAGTTCCTTTTGAATCTTCGCGGTTCGCGCCGCAAGTGCCTTCGCCGCTGCTGGCCAACCAAACTTGTACAGCGCGGTAAAGATCACGATGGATGCGAGACCACCATAAATAATTTCGCCGATCTCCGGAAACAGCCAGTGGTGTGACTGCGTTGGGTCTTCGGCGGCAATGAGGATTACGGACAGATTCACGAACGGCCTCCGCTCATCGTGGTATCAACGGCACGCTTCACCACTGCAGCGTCGGGTGCTTTCCCCAACACCAACTGGGCGGCTCGCGAAGTAACGCTGCTGACGGCCGCGACGACGTCACCACGGGCAGCCGCACGGGCGGCCTCCAGGGCTTTGTCGGCATCGGCTCGTTGTGCCGCGATTCGTGAGGTTGCTGCTGCCATCTGTGCTTGACGCTCTGCATCAAGAGTTTGACGGGCCTTGTCGATGCGCGCCGATGCTTCGGCACGCACTTGCGCAAGCGCCGCCTCGTACGCCTCGACGTCACCCTGGGCAGCTGCCCGAGTGGCCTGAGCCGTTTCGTGACCCGCACGAATTTCTCCGTAGCGAGCTTCCATCCCATTTCTCACCTTGGGCACAAGAAAGACCCGCATCACGAAGAGGAACACCAAGAATGACCCGGCGCCCCAGAGGAGTTCCTTATTCTCTGGAGCAATGGGGTTTGGCCCCATGTCTTCAGCGGCAAGGATGATGGTGGAAATGAGCATGTGTCGCAGCAACTCTCTTTAGGCGAACTTGAGCAGAATGAACGCCACGAAACCGATGAGTGCGAGCGCTTCGGTGAATGCAACTCCGAGGAACATCGTGGTGCGAACCATGCCTGCTGCCTCTGGTTGACGAGCCATCGACTCGATGGCCTTTCCGAAGATGATGCCAATTCCGATGCCTGGTCCAATCGCGGCGAGGCCGTATGCGTAGCCAGCCGAGGCAGCTGCGGCGGTGTTCTTTGCGGCTGCTGGATCTACCGCGTCACCCGCCTCCGCTGCGATGCGGGCAATTGTTGCTAATGCTTCCATTGCTGTTTTCTCCTTGTTGTTTGGTTGGTATTCGTATCAGTGGTATTAATGCTCCGCGTGTGACGCCATGTTGATGTACACGGCAGTCAACGTCGTGAAAATGTATGCCTGCAGGAATGCCACAAGCACCTCGAATCCCGTCAGGAAGAGCAGTACTGCGAACGGCAGCACACCTACGGGAATGAGAATTCGGTCGCGGGCCTGAAAGAGCGCCTCTGACAACAGAGCGAAGA
>JBEDEI010000045.1:0-15019 GCA_041175765.1 Actinomycetota bacterium
ACACGCACCACCATCGGCGAATCGGGCGGCCTTGGAGATGTCATCGTCGACGACCGCATCGGTCGGCGCAATTGGTGGCGGCCGAGATTGCGGATGCGTGTGTCGCCACTCGTCGGCTTTGGTCTCGTGATCGGAATCTTTTCGTTGGTGCTCGTTGTGCTTGCATCGCCACTCTTTGCCGTGCGACGCATCGAGATCACTGGTGTGACCTACACCGATTCGGTCCTCATCGACAAAGTGCGCGAGTCGCTGCGGGGAGCAAGCGTGTTCACTGCCGATTTGGACGGCGCGCAACGACGGCTGGAGGGCGATCCGTGGGTGAAGCGAGCACGCCTGGATTACTACTTGCCGAACCGCGTCGTGATCGAAGTTGACGAGCGAGTCGCGGTGGCGTGGTTCGTCGGCGTGGATAATCGCGCGCGAGTGCTGGATTTCGACGGACGCGTCTTGGCGGTGCTCGATGGGCAACCCACCCAGTTCATGAAGATAGAAGGTGTGGGGCCCAATCTGCCGGCTGGCACCGTGCCGTCAGCGGTATATCAAGCAGCCGCACAACTCGCAGTGTCCCTGCCGCCGAGTTTGGCCGAGCGGGTGAAGCACATCACGGTGGCGGGCCCCGAAGCCTTGGGTTTCAGCCTGAAGAGCGGCACGGTCATCAACATGGGGGCGCCGGTGGACGTACGCAACAAACTCATCGCCGTCGTCACCTTGCTGCAGCAACAACGCACCGAGTTCATCAGCAGTATCGATGTGTCGACTGGACAGGCGATTGCGTCCAGCGAGTAGTGTGCCTGTAGTAAAGGTTGAGCCTCATGCTCAACTTGGGGGTCAGACACAACATGCCAAGTAACTCACAAAACTCGCCCATTGCGGTCATCAAAGTCGTCGGCATCGGCGGTGGTGGTGTCAACGCAGTCAATCGCATGATCGACGCCGGATTGCGTGGCGTGGACTTCGTCGCCATCAACACTGACGCGCAAGCGCTGATCATGAGCGACGCAAGCTACAAGATCGACATCGGTCGCGAACTCACTCGCGGTCTCGGTGCAGGAAGTGATCCAGAAGTTGGTCGTGAAGCAGCCGAAGCACACCGCGATGAAATCCAGGAACATCTCGCTGGCGCCGACATGGTGTTCATCACTGCAGGTGAAGGTGGCGGCACCGGTACGGGTGCCGCACCCGTCGTGGCAGAAATTGCCAGGGCCGAGGGAGCACTCACCATCGGCATCGTGACACGACCATTTAGTTTCGAGGGCCGCCGCCGTTCGGTGCAAGCCGACCAGGGCATCGCCAAATTGAAGGACAAAGTGGACACGCTGATCGTGATTCCGAACGAAAAGTTGCTCTCCATTGCAACGGACAAGACCACCCTGCTCGACGCTTTCAAAAAAGCCGACGAAGTACTCATGCAAGGTGTTTCGGGAATCACTGGAATCATCACCACGCCCGGACTCATCAACACCGACTTCGCCGACGTAAAGACCATCTTGTCCAACGCGGGCTCCTCACTCATGGGTATTGGTGTGGCCAGCGGCGACAAGCGTGCATCCAATGCAGCCATCGCAGCAATCACCTCACCGATGCTGGAGGCAGCAATCGAGGGTGCGCGCGGCATCCTGCTCAACGTTGCCGGTCCGTCGGACATGAGTTTGTTCGAGTTGAACGAGGCAGCCGAAACCGTTGCGCGCGTGGCACATCAAGATGCCAACATCATCCTTGGCACCGTCATCGACGACGACCTCGGCGACGAAGTGCGAGTCACTGTCATCGCCTCGGGTTTTGAGCGATGGGATTCAGCTGCTGGTCGTATCGGCAATCGAGCCGACAGCACGGCGACGCGTGGAGATGCCCGTCCGGAACCCGGCAAGGGCAGCTCGCGTTTGCGTGAGATCTTCGGCACCGATGATGCCGACGACGATGATCTCGACGTGCCTGAATTCTTGAAGTAGTCGCACAGCGTTGAACGAGCCAGCAGTCGCACAACGACTGGCGCAATTGAAAGAGCGCGTGGCCTTGCGCGCAGTGCGCGGACCAGTCGCGTTGTGTGCCGTCACCAAGGGGTTTGGTGCAGATGCCGTCGCCTTGGCGCAGCGCCTCGGGTGCGACGCCGTGGGGGAGAACTACGCCCAGGAAACCCTCGAAAAAATGTCCGACTTCGCCGGTCAGCGCCCGCCGGTGCACTTCATCGGCCGGCTGCAATCCAACAAGATTCGCCTGCTCGTTGGGGTGGTGGATGTGTGGCAAAGCATCGATCGGGCATCACTCATCGACGAGTTGGCCAAGCGCGCACCAGGGGCACAGATGTACGTGCAGGTCAATGCAACCGGGGAGCCCGACAAAGGTGGATGCGATCTCGGCGACACCCCCGCATTGGTGGCGCACGCCCGCAGTGCCGGGTTGACGGTGCTGGGGCTCATGACGGTGGGGCCCACCGAGCCGGATGCGGCACGCACGACGGCTGCGTTCGGTGCGGTGCGCTCGCTCGCCGACGACTTGCAACTGCATGGATGTTCGATGGGAATGTCGGGTGACCTTGATCTCGCACTGGCGGCAGGGAGCACGTTGGTGCGGGTGGGCACTGCGCTGTTTGGTGACCGTCCGTAGATACGGGTTGACTGTCGTCCCCTAATCATGGGTGTTTATGGGGTAATCTGACGGCATGTCAATGTTCCGCCGAGCAATGGATTACCTGGGTCTGGGTGCCGACGAGGCCTATGACGACAGCGATCAGTCGGTGCGCGGTCGTCGCCCCGTGCGTGGCGCGCGTCAGATCGTCGATGATGCCTATGACGACGAATACGAAGATGACGCCTACGACGACATTGACGATGCGCCAGAGCCGGCTCCACGTCGTGGTGTCGATCGCGCAGCATCACGCAAGCGAGACGACTCCGGAGTCACCGTGCGCGGACCGGTGGGACAACCACAAAAGAATGTGAAGCCACTCGACTCCGCTGCAGTGGAGGCCGTCACGCTGAAGCCCACTTCATTCGGTCACTGCAAAGAGATCGGCGAGCGTTTCAAGAGTGGACAGCCCGTGATCATGAACATGATCAGCACCGACCCCGAAGAAGCCCGCCGCATCATCGACTTTGCGTCGGGTATCACCTTTGCGCTCAACGGTTCGCTGGAGCGCATTTCTCGCGGTGTGTTTCGCCTCACCCCCAACGGTGTGCGAATTCCCCGCGACTAAGTAGCGCAAATCACCCCTAATCACCGCAATCCACATCGATTCACGCCATTGTCGTGTTGAATGAAAGGAGAGCCCTTCCATGATTTCCCAACTCATCTCGCTGTACACATTTTTGATTTTCATCCGCATCATCCTCAGTTGGTTTCCGATGAATCCCAGTGGGCCGTTCGGCCAGATCAACCGCGTGCTCTGGCAGGTAACAGAACCAGTGCTGGGGCCGGCGCGACGGATCATCCCTTCCATCGGTCCACTCGACATCTCACCGATCGTGGTGGTGTTTGCGCTGGGCTTCGTGCAGCGAATGCTGGCGTCTGCTGGTTTGTGAGTAGCGCCACGTAATGGCCGACTCATATCCAGAGGTTGTCTCGCAACCACACTTTCCCCAACTCGAAGAGCGGGTGCTTGCGTATTGGGAAACCGATCGCACGTTTGAAGCATCCGTCGAGCAGCATCCGCGCGCCAGTGGTGCGAACGCAGACAGCGAGTTCGTATTTTACGACGGCCCACCGTTTGCCAACGGACTGCCGCACTACGGCCACCTTCTCACCGGGTTCGTAAAAGACGCCGTTCCGCGATATCGCACGATGAGCGGCAAGCGAGTGGAGCGACGCTTTGGGTGGGACTGCCACGGCTTGCCCGCCGAGGCAGAAGCCGAACGCCAATTGGGTATTTCTGGTCGACAGGCCATCACGGATTTCGGTATTGCCAAATTCAACGATCACTGTCACTCATCGGTATTGCAGTACACGAGCGATTGGCGGCGCTACGTCACTCGCCAAGCGCGCTGGGTGGATTTCGACAACGACTACAAAACACTCGACTTGCCGTACATGGAAAGCGTGATGTGGGCATTCAAGACGCTGTGGGACAAGGGGTTGATCTACGAGGGCTTCCGTGTATTGCCGTACTCGTGGGTGCTCGAGACTCCGCTGTCGAACTCAGAAACACGCATGGACGACACCTACAAGATGGTGCAAGATCCGGCACTGACCGTCGGTTTTCGCCTCAGCACGGGCGAGCGGTTGCTGGCGTGGACCACGACGCCGTGGACACTGCCTTCCAATTTGGCGCTGGCGGTGTCTCCTGACGTTGAGTATGGCGTTTATGAGTTGAACGAAACCCGCTATGTGCTTGCCGTTGCGCGCCGCGAGGCCTACGAACGAGAACTTGCTGGTGCACAACTCGTCGACACGTGGCGGGGCAGCGAACTAGTAGGACGAACGTACGAACCACTGTTGCCGTACTTTGCCGACCGCGTCGGCACGGGTGCGTTCCGCGTGCTTTCTGGAGACTTCGTCACGGTAGACGACGGCACGGGAGTGGTGCACTTGGCGCCTGGCTTTGGCGAAGATGACCAGCGGGTGTGCGCTGACGCCGGAGTGGAACTGATCGTGCCGGTGGATTCGCGCGGCAGATTCACGAGTGAGATCACCGACTTCGCTGGCCTGCAAGTGTTCGAAGCAAATCCGTTGATCATCAAGAAGTTGAAAGAACACGGTGTGGTGCTTCGGCATGAAACCTACGACCACTCGTATCCGCATTGTTGGCGCACAGGCACGCCGCTGATTTATCGCGCGGTGAGTTCGTGGTTCGTGAATGTGTCGGCAATCAAGGAACGAATGGTCGAGTTGAA
Source organism: Actinomycetota bacterium (assembly GCA_041175765.1). Lineage (GTDB taxonomy): Bacteria > Actinomycetota > Acidimicrobiia > Acidimicrobiales > Ilumatobacteraceae > F1-60-MAGs027. The sequence continues at coordinate 4,827 of JBEDEI010000045.1, forward strand.
CCAAGGCATCACCTGGGTGCCCGACCACATTCAGGATGGAAGCTTCGGAAAATGGCTGGAAAATGCCCGCGATTGGACGATCAGTCGCAATCGTTTCTGGGGCTCGCCCATCCCGGTGTGGCGCAGCGACAACCCGGAGTACCCACGAATCGACGTGTACGGCAGCATCGCCGAGTTGGAGCGGGATTTTGGCGTACAAGTAGCCGAGTTGCACCGACCCGTCGTCGACGACTTGGTGCGCGTCAATCCCGACGACCCGACAGGCAAGTCGATGATGCGACGAGTGCCCGAAGTGCTCGACTGCTGGTTCGAAAGCGGTTCAATGCCCTTTGCCCAGGTGCATTATCCCTTTGAGAATCGTGAATGGTTCGAAAGCCACTATCCGGGTGACTTCATCGTGGAATACATCGGCCAAACTCGCGGGTGGTTCTACACCTTGCATGTGTTGGCAACGGCATTGTTCGATCGTCCTGCGTTCAAGAGTTGTGTCAGTCACGGCATCGTGCTTGGTGACGACGGACAAAAAATGTCGAAGAGTCTGCGCAACTACCCCGACCCGATGCAGGTGTTCGACACTTATGGCGCGGATGCGATGCGTTGGTATCTGTTGTCGTCGTCGATTCTGCGGGGCGCCGATTTTTCCGTCACCGAAGCAGGGATGCGCGACACGGTGCGTCAAACATTGTTGCCGCTGTGGAACTCGTGGTACTTCCTGTCGCTGTATTCCAACGCAGCCAAGACCAAAGGCACGTTCGACACCTCGAGTAGCAACGTGTTGGACCGTTACATCATCGCCAAGGCACGGCATCTCGTGGAGGCATCCACCGACGCGTTCGAACGCAACGACTTGTTCGATGCCTGTGCGCAGGTGCGGGAATTCTTGGATGTGCTTACGAACTGGTACATCCGTCGCAGCCGGGATCGTTTTTGGGAAGGTGAGCAAGATGCCATCAACACGTTGCACAGCGTGCTCACCGTCGTGTGTCGCGTGGCGGCGCCATTGCTACCGCTGACCACTGAGGAGATCTACCGCGGCCTCACGGGGGAGCGCAGCGTGCACTTGACGTCGTGGCCAACCACACAGCAGTTGTCGGCCGCCGAGGAATTGGTGGAGTCGATGGATTTGGCGCGGGATGTTTGCTCGTCGACTCTGTCGTTGCGCAAGGTGCACCAATTGCGCGTGCGGCAGCCGTTGTCGTCGCTCGTCGTCGCGAGTTCGCGAGCAGAAAAACTGGCGAACTTCGTCGACATCATCAAAGACGAAGTCAATGTTCGCCATGTCGTACTCAGCCCGAACGTCGATGAACACGCGCGACGTGAACTGGTGGTAACCCCCGCAGCACTCGGGCCCCGCCTGGGGGCCGAGACGCAAAAGGTGATCCGTGCGGTCAAACAGGGCGACTGGTCGATCGAGTCTGCACGAGTGGTGGCAGGAGGCGTGGAGTTGCGCGAAGGCGAGTATTCGCTCAGTTTGGTGGCAACTGGAGCGGGAGAGCGTGCCAGTACCGCTCTGCACGATGGCTCGGGCATCGTGGTTCTGGATTTGTTGGTCGACGACGACCTGCAGCGCGAGGGCGTGGCGCGCGATGTGATCCGGTTGGTGCAGCAGGCGCGGCGTGACGCGGATCTGCATGTCTCTGACCGAATTCGCCTGACACTCGGCCTGCCCGACGATGTGGTGGTGGCGGTGCGCGCCCATGAGGCGATGTTGCAGACAGAGACACTTGCTCGTGAAGTGGTGTTTACGGCCGTAGATGATGGTGCTTTCGCACCCAATGCCCGTCTTGATGACGTGCCGCTCTTTGTGGGTGTCGAGCGACTACCCTGACTGAGTCATGAACGCAGCTGCCAGGCGTAAGGCCGCGCAAAAGAAAAAGGCCCTGATGAAGAAAAAGGCCCAGGCCAAGAAGCAGGCCATCGCCAAGAAAAAGGCGCAGGCCAAAAAGCAGGCCATCGCCAAGAAAAAAGCCCTCCAAAAACAAGCCGCAGCGAAGCGCAAGAAGATCGCCGATCTCCGTCGTCAAAAAGCCAAGCGAGTCGCGTTCGAAAAACAGCGTAAACAGAAAAAACTGCAGGAGGAGCGTCGTCGCAAGGCCAAGAAGGCCCAAGACGAACGGCGTCGCAAGGCAGCAGCCAAGAAAGCCGAAGCAGCACGACGAGCGGCCAAGAAAAAAGCCGAAGCACTTCGCCGGAAGCAGTTGGCGAAACGCAAGGTCGACGAACGCAAGCGCAAGCAAGCGCGGATCGCAGCCGAGCGCCAGCGCAAACAGCAGCGAGTTGCCGCCGAGCGGGAGCGCAAGCGCATCGCCAAGGAAAAGTTGGCCGAGCGCAACCGTATTGCCAAAGAAAAGTTGATCGAAAAACGTCGCCGTGACCTTGAACGACAAGTGGCGCTCGAAGAGCGCAAGCGCGAACAGGCTCGCAAGCGACAGGCCATCGAAGATGAGCGTCGCGAAAAGCAGCGTGAGAAGGACAAGATTGCCAAAGCAAAGGAAGCCGAGCGTCAAGTCCGTGAGGCTGAGCGTGCGCGTATTCGTGCCTTGCGCGACGAAGAGGAATCACGAATTCGTGCCCAGCAAGAAAAGGCGATGGCCAAGCCCGTCAAGCCGGCGATCGAAAAACTGCCCGCCGTCGACGGTCTTGTCCCGACGAAGGATTTCGACATTGCCTTTCTGAAGGCACAGAAAGCCTTGCTTTTGGAAAAGCGCATCGAATTGGTGGGCCAGGCAAAACGATTGGCACAAGAAGCCGAGGAAATCGTCGCCAACCAGGAGATGGGCGACGTCGACTTTGGCGAAGAAGGTGGCGAGGGCGACACGATGGTGGTGGAGCGCGAGCGCGACCTCATTCTTTCCGATCAGGCCCTGGCGGAAGTCGAGGCGATCGATTCAGCGTTGGCGCGAATGGGCATTGGTGAATACGGCTACTCCTCTTACTCGGGTTTGCCGATTCCGCGTGAGCGTTTGGAAGCACTGCCTTGGACTACCGAGCTCGTCACGGAGCGCGCCGGCGGTCTTGGCAGTCGATGAGTTCAACCACATCGACGCTGTCGTCCAAAACACAGTGGTTGCTCGTGGCAACGATCGTGGTCGTTGACCAGGCCACAAAACATTGGGCACTCAATCGCTTGTCCGACGGGCGCACGATTGATCTCGTCGGCTCGTTGCGTTTCAATCTGGCATTCAACAAAGGCATGGCGTTTTCGCAGGCAACGGGTTTGGGTCCGGTCATCGGGGCTCTGGGCTTCGTGGTCGTTATCGCCATCGTGTTGTGGATGCGTCGCTCGGCAACGGGTGTGGCAGCACTTGCCGCTGGTCTCGTGGTGGCCGGGGCATTGGGCAACCTCATCGACCGTCTCTTTCGCGGAGATGCATGGTTGCGCGGTGCGGTCGTTGACTTCATCGACCTGCAGTGGTTCCCAATTTTCAATGTCGCCGACTCGGCAATCTCGATTGGTGCGGCGCTGATGATCGTGGCGTCGTTTCGACAAGGCGCCAAAGGTGCAAACGGTGGCAACCCATGAGTGATGACACGGGCGGCATTGCACGGCGAGTCACGGAGGAGATCCCCGCGTCACTCGACGGTGTGCGCATCGACCGGGTGGTGTCGCTCATTGCCGACATCAGTCGCAGTGCCGCGTCGGCGCTGATCGCTGCCGGTGGCGTCACCGTGGATGGTCAGGTGGTGGTCGCAGGCAAAGAAAAGATGACACAAGGACAAACCATCACCGTCGACATCGCCCAAGCCACTGGGCCTGCGTTGCCGGAAGCCGATGCGTCACGCGTACTCGATGTGGTGTACAGCGATGACGACGTCATCGTGGTGAACAAGGAAGCAGGAATTGTCGTGCATCCAGGGGCGGGCAACCAAGCCGGCACGATGGTGAATTATTTGTTGGCGGCATATCCAGAGATTGCACACGTGGGCGAGGCGATGCGCCCTGGTCTTGTGCATCGACTCGATGCAGGGACGACGGGCTTGGTGGCGGTGGCGCGCACGCCGGCTGCCTACGACTCGCTGGTGGAGCAACTGTCGTCTCGCAGTGTTACGCGTGTGTACTCTGCCGTGGTGTGGGGCGCGCCGGTTTCGGCGCATGGAGTGATTGATGCACCCATCGGACGCGACCAACGCGACCCGACGCGCATGGCGGTGGTGGTCGATGGTCGCCCGTCGCGAACCCACTACGTCGTTGAACGGCAATACCACGTACCCAAGGAGTGTGCGCTCGTGGAGTGCCGTCTGGAGACCGGACGCACCCACCAAATTCGAGTGCACTTGGCGTCAATCGGGCATTCCGTCGTAGGTGATCCGACGTACAGCGGCGTGCGTCCTGGTTTGCGTGTGAGTCGCCCGATGTTGCATGCACGCAAGTTGGCATTCGACCATCCGCGATCGGGGAAGCGTCACACGTTCACGGCTCCGATGCCTGCCGATATTGCTGGCTTACTTGCCACGCTTTCGTGACGACTTGGTCTCGTTGGGCCACGCTGATTCGCCGCGTGCCGCTGCAAGAACACTTCCCAGGGTGAATTTGGTGAGATGGTCGCGCATGTGTTCGCCGACGGAATGCCAGATGGCCAGCAACACACATTGGCCCTCGTGATCGCAGGCTCCGTCACGATGCGGCTCACCAAAATCGCCGAGTGAAATCGGGCCGTCTACTGCCGAAAGAATTTCGGACAACAGAATCTTGTCGGGATGGCGCGCCAGCGTGTAGCCGCCACCCACGCCACGCTTCGACAGCACAAGGCCGGCACCTTTCAACGCGAGAAGAATCTGTTCCAGATACGGCTGGGGGAGTGCCGTGCGCGTGGCGATATCGCGCACCGAGATAGGACCGGGCTCTTCTGCATGGAGCGCCAACGACAGCATCGCGCGACACGCATAGTCGCCCCGCGTTGAAACTCGCACGTCCCTATGGTAAACCCTCGCCTGCCGAAGCCGGGGCGTGGCGTTCGGGCACATCGCGCGTCGCGGGACAATCAACCGCTTGACTACAAGGTGAGATGTCCACTGCCGTCACCCCCGCACGCAAGATGGACGATGCACCGCGGTGCCCCGAATACGGGGGCGGCTGTGTCACCAACATCATTCCTGCGCTGTTGGGGCCCGGCGGCACCGCTGCACTTCCCGCTTTTTTCCCCACTGTCGCGCGTGGTGCCCGCCAGGTGGTGCTGCTGGTGATCGACGGCTTGGGCTGGCACCAGTTACAAGACCGAATACAGCGCAATCCTGCGTGTGTACCAACGCTTGCCGCGATGCAGGGTGGCTCCATCACCACGATTGCTCCGACCACGACCGTGACTGCGTTGACCTCCATTGCCACAGGAGTGGCACCGGGCGAGCACGGTCTCATCGGCTATCGCATCGACTTTGCCGGACGAGTAGTGCAAATGTTGCGCTGGGCCGACGACCGCGGTGACGCCCGACGTCGTCTCACGCCGCGTGATGTGCAGCCGTGCCCGCCGTTCATGGGTGGTTCCATACCCGTGCTGTCCAAAGCCGAGTTCGATGGCACTGCCTTCACCGAAGCACACTTGCGCGACCAAAAAATGTTCAGTTGGCGTGCTGCTTCGAGCATGGCCGTGGAGGTGCGCACGCTGCTGTCGCGTGGGGAGAAGTTCGTGTACTGCTACTACGACGGCGTCGACAAGATCGCCCACGAACGGGGCTTTGGCGAGTTCTACGACGCCGAATTGTTGGCTGCCGACCGGCTCGTTGCCGACATTGCCACATCACTCCCGAAAGATGCCGTGCTGTTGGTGACCGCAGATCATGGTCAGGTGATGGTCGGGAGTAACACGATGCAGTTGGCACCCGACGTGACGCGCCATCTCTCACACCAGTCGGGTGAGGGCCGATTCCGTTGGCTGCACGTCAACTCGTCGCGCGTCGACGAGGTGGTGGCGGCTGCCCGCAGCCAGCACGGCGATGTGGCTTGGGTGATGACGCGTGACGAGATGATCGACGCCGGGTACTTCGGGCCGCGGGTCACGGATGTGGTGCGCAGGCGCATGGGTGACGTAGCCGTCATGGCCAAGGCGGACGTGAGTTTCGACGACCCAGCCGACAAAACCTATTTCGAGTTGCAGTGTCGTCATGGCTCGATGACGTCGGCCGAAATCGACGTGCCCTTCCTCGGTGTTGCCGGACGCTGATAGAACTAACGAACGATGAGCAGCGACACTCCCGAGCGAGGCGAAGTACTCAACGGCATGCCGAATGGTGATGCCATCGAGTCACTGAACGGTGACGAGACGGTACAAGAACCTGCCAAGGTCATGCGCATCGGGTCGATGATCAAAGGTCTGCTGGAAGAAGTTCGCCAGATGCAGCTCGACGTACCGAGCCGTGAGCGGCTGGCCGAAATTTACGAACGTTCGATCGTGGAGTTGGCCGAGGCCATCTCGCCCGACTTGCGCGAAGAGTTGCAAACGCTGGCGCTGCCGTTCAAGGAAGGTGACGTGCCGAGCGAAGCCGAGTTGCGTGTGGCCAAGGCCCAACTTGTCGGCTGGCTGGAAGGTTTGTTCCACGGAATTCAGGCCACGCTGTTTGCACAACAGTTGGCGGCACGTCAACAACTCGAACAGATGCGCCAGTTGCCCGCTGCGGGCGCATCTCCTGCTGATCGACCGGGGACATACATTTAGTCCATAACACCCAGTGGTACTCTCGGCAGTCCCACGATGTCATCCTCGTTCACCCACCTGCATGTCCATACCGAGTTTTCGATGCTCGATGGTGCTGCGCGTGTCGACGAATTGGTGGAGCGTGCCATCAGCGATGGCCAACCCGCCATCGGCATTACCGACCACGGGAACATGTATGGCGTTCTCGAGTTCTACCAAGCGTGTCATCGAGGTGGCATCAATCCGATCATCGGTACCGAGGCCTACATGGCCTACGAGTCGCGTACCGAGCGGCCGCAACGCCGCGGCAAATTCGACGACTCGGGTGGCGATACCGAAGCGGGCCGCAAGTTGTACTACCACCTCACGCTGTTGTGTGAGAACAATACGGGGTACCGCAATCTGATCAAACTCTCGAGTCTGGCGTTTCTCGAGGGGTACTACTACCAGCCACGCATGGATTGGGAACTGCTGGAACGCCACCACGAGGGAATGATTGCCACCACTGGTTGCTTGGGTGGACACGTTCTGCAGGCGTTGATGCGCAACAACTACGACGAAGCCAAGCGCACCGCTGCGCGGCTACAGGAAATCTTTGGTCGCGACAATTTGTTCGTGGAGTTGCAGGACCACGGTTTGGCCGATCAGCGTCGCACGATGACCGACCTCATCAAGATTGCCCGCGAGATCAACGCACCACTGCTGGCCACCAACGATTCGCACTACGTGCACCGCCACGATGCCGAAGCCCACGACGCATTGTTGTGCGTGCAGACCGGCTGCACCATCGCCGAGCCGAATCGTTTCAAGTTCGAAGGTGAAGAGCACTATCTGAAGACTGCTGCCGAGATGCGGCATCTCTTCCGCGAATATCCCGAAGCCTGCGACAACACGTTGTGGATCGCCGAGCGTGCGCGCACCGACATCGAGTTCGGCAAGTTCGTCTTGCCCGACTTTCCGATTCCCGCCGGGTTCGCCGATGATCGGGCGTATCTGACTCACCTCACCCAGGCAGGGGCGACCGAGCGTTGGGGTGCACAGGTACCCAAGACGGTGGTCGAGCGGCTCGCGTATGAAACCAAGGTCATTTGCGACATGGGATTTGCGTCGTACTTCCTCATCGTGTGGGACCTCATTCGTCACGCCCGCGAGCAGGGCATCCGCGTCGGCCCTGGCCGAGGATCAGCCGCTGGGTGTGCGGTGGCGTACGCGTTGCGCATCACCGACTTGGACCCGGTCAAGTACGACCTGCTGTTCGAGCGTTTCTTGAACCCCGATCGAGTATCGATGCCCGACATCGACATGGACTTCGACTCGCGCTATCGCGACGAAATGATTCGCTATGCCGCAGAGAAGTACGGCCGTGATCACGTTGCGCAGATCATAACCTTCGGCACCATCAAGGCGCGCAATGCGGTGCGTGATGCTGCACGCGTGCTGGGTCATCCCTATGCGGTGGGGGATCGCATCGCCAAGTTGATGCCACCCGTGGTGATGGGCCGCGACACACCTCTGCGGTACTGCTTCGAACAAAACGACAAGCACATGGACGGCTTCCGCGCAGCCGCCGACCTGCGCGCGCTCTGCGAAACCGACATGATCGCCAAGCGAGTGGTGGCCGTGGCACGCGGGTTGGAAGGTCTCAAGCGCTCCGTAGGTATCCATGCCGCAGCCGTGGTGATCACCAAAGAACCACTCACCGAATATCTGCCCATTCAGCGCAAGCCTGAAGCCGGACAAAAGCCCGAAGACTCACCGGTGGTAACGCAATACGAGATGCACGGGGTGGAGTCGCTCGGGTTGTTGAAGATGGACATCCTCGGCTTGCGCAACTTGGACGTCATCACGGATGCCGAGAAGTTGATTCGCCGCAAGCAACCGGATTTCGACATCAGCAACATCCCCTTGGATGACCCCAAGACGTATCAATTGTTGGCGAGTGGCAACACGATCGGCGTATTCCAACTGGAATCCACACCGATGCGCGCACTCCTGCGGTCGCTCGTGCCACGACGATTCGAGGACGTCGCTGCCGTACTGGCGCTCTATCGACCAGGGCCGATGGCCGAAAACATGCACAACGACTATGCCGACTTCAAGAATCAGCGCAAACCGTCACGATTCTTCCACCACGACGCCACCGAAGTGCTGGGCGACACCTACGGGCTCATGATCTATCAGGAGAGCATCATGCGCGTGGCGCAAAAGTTCGCCGGTTACACCCTGGCCGAAGCAGATTCGCTGCGCAAGGCGTGTGCCAAAAAAGACCCGGTCGCAATGGCAGAGCAACGACCGAAATTCGTGGGTGGTTGCGCAGCGAACAACTACGGTGAGTCGCTCGGGCGTGAGTTGTTCGGCATCATCGAAAAATTTGCCGACTATGCGTTCACCAAGAGTCACGCCTTCGGCTATGGCCTCATCACGTATCAAACGGCCTGGCTCAAAGCACACCATGCCGTCGACTACTTCGCGTGCTTGCTCACGTCGGTGAAGGGCAACAACGATCGCGCAGCGCTGTACCTGTCCGATGCCGGTGCCAACGGTGTCACCGTGCGCACACCGAACATCAACGAGTCGGGGGTCGACTTCGCACCGGTAGACGGACAGACTGCTGTCAGTTTTGGGTTGTCGGGTATTCGCAACGTGGGCGAAGGTGTGGCGGCGCTCATCGTCACGGAGCGTGAGGCCAATGGACCATTCGCCACGTTCTACGACCTCATCGAACGGGTGCCTGAACAGGCGCTCAACAAGCGCACACTCGAGTCGCTCATCAAGGCTGGTGCATTCGATTCGCTCAACCATCCGCGTCGTGGACTGCTGTTGGTGTTCGAGGGTTTGGTGGATCAGGCCTTGGTGCGACGCCGCGAACGTAATCAAGGCGTGATGAGCTTGTTCGGCGAATCCGACGAAGCATCCACTGGCTATACCGAACGCGCGGAAATACCCGCTCTGGCGTTCGAGAAAGCCGAACAATTGCGGCTGGAGAAAGAAATGCTCGGGTTCTATGTGAGCGATCACCCACTGCGCGGTCTGGAAGGCATCATGGGGCGACGCGTGACGTGTCCGATCATGGAAGTACCCGATCGCAGCGATGACAACATCACCCTCGGCGGAGTCATCTCGGGGGTGGAGCGTAAGTTCACGCGCAAAGGTGAGCAGATGGCCACCTTCACACTCGAAGATCTTGCCGGCGCAATCGAAGTGACGGTGTTCCCGCGACTCTTCGTTACCCAGGGGCATCTCGTGGTGGATGATCAGATCGTCATCGTGCGAGGACGTATCGATCGCCGCGACGATACTCGCGCAACGCTGATGGCCAGTGACGTCTCCGTGGTGGAGGTGCCCAAGACGGGTATCGAAACCTTGCACATCGATTTTGCTCGACGCAGTGTTTCGCAAGACGAGGTTGGGGAAGTGCGGTCACTCTTGGAGATGCATCCCGGCAACTCACCGGTGTTCTTGACGTTCGGCACCAAAGTGGTGGCGTTGGGGCCAGAGCACGCCGTGGATATCGGGCGTGTGATTGGCCAACTGCGGGCGAAATTCGGGGAAGCTGTATCTATC
>JBEDEI010000046.1:0-21056 GCA_041175765.1 Actinomycetota bacterium
CGTAGACGCCGATGTGGTGTACGCGGCCTTCATGTTCTTTCATCAGCCGTTGGTGCGAAAAATGTGGGAACGAGGCATTGCCGTGGAAGGAGCACGAAAAGCGGGGAGCCGCTATGCAGGCGCAGCCGACGCATGGGGTCAAGCGCATATCAGTGGGTTTGGTGGTGCTGCGCGCTTCAATGCGCTCGCCGAACAAGTAGTGAACTCCGTTGATTCGGGCGGGTTGTCGCTCTTTGCGGGTTTGCGTGCCGAACCACTGCCCGCCGATCCCCACGCACGCTCGTATCGTCTGGTCACCTACTTGCGTGAGCTTCGCGGCTGTTTGCACATCAATGCCGTGGCCGCCGAAGGACTGACTGGGCTACAGGCCGTGCTGACGGGAGAGAACGGTGCTTTCTTTGCAAAAATTCACGGCTACCAGGAGCCGTACCCGGATGTATCTCATCTGGCGTCTCGACGGGAGCGTGCAGAAGAAACCACCTCACGCTTGATGGCCGACGTGTACGAACAGGCCCTCAGCGGTGCGGAACGCGCGGAATTCGCAACGCTCGTGGCGGACCTGAAAGCAGCAGTCGTCTAAACGCCCGTCACGCCGCAGGCGGCGTTAGATGCAGTGGTTGGTGATGCTTGACAGGCCGTGCAGTGTCGACATGACGACGTCGCCTGGCTGTAAGAACTCGGGTGGTTTGCGTGCCCCGCCGACACCGCTTGGTGTGCCGGTAAAAATCACATCGCCGGGCAGCAACTCCACGATGGTGGAGAGGTAGGCAACGATGGTGGGTACGTCGAAAATCAAGTCATCGGTACTGCCGCGTTGTTTTTCTACGCCGTTCACGGTGCACGAAACCGTGAGATTGTCGCGCTCTGACAACGTGTGCGCATCGACCAGCCACGGCCCGAATGGGGTGTAGCCGCGACGACTCTTGCCGAGGCTGAACTGCGGGGGCTGCGTGGCTCGCTGCAACAAGCGGTCGCTCACATCTTGGCCTACGCAAACTCCTGCTACGGCCTGCCAACCATCTGCCTTGCTAATGTCGCGCCCGCCGCTGCCGATGACCACGACGAGTTCAACTTCCCAGTCGCATGTGGGCACTGTGACGGGGATATCGCCGAACGGGGCATTGATTGACGACGGAAACTTGGTGAACGTGAGGGGCGAATCGGGAATTGGGGCTCCCGTTTCCAGCGCGTGGGCGCGGTAATTGAGACCGATGCCAAAAATTTGTCGGGCTTGTGGTGATGGGGCGGCGAAGTCGGTGGATGTCACCGAAGATCCGGGGTCGGTGCAGGTGTCGGCAAGTGTGCGCAAGCCTGCCCAATTGGCGAAACACTCCAGCGGAGTGCTCGGCAGGGTTCCGCCACTGATTCGTTCCACATCGCTCACACGGTTGCCGCCCGGGTGCACGAGAACCGCCCGACCATTGACCACGCCAAATTGCAGCTTCATACCACATGAGAGCCTATGCTCACGGGTGAGCGTGTTGTTGATTGGTTCGTCGACGCAGAAGGGGAGAATCCCGTGAACAGTCCCGTGAACAGTCCCGTCAAATTCGCCCACGTGGTGCTCAAGACGACCCGTTACACGGAAATGCTCGAGTGGTGGAAACTCGTACTTTCTGCCGCCGTGCGGCATGGCAACGACTTCATCTCGTTTCTTTCGTACGACGACGAGCACCATCGTCTTGCCATTGTGCAGTTACCCCACCTGAAAGAACGCGACGACTCGCTCAGTGGTGTTGAGCACTTTGCCTTCACGTTCGCCAGCCTCGGCGATCTGTTTGCGAAGTATCAGCACTTAAAGTCATGTGGCATCACTCCATATTGGACGATCAACCACGGCATGAACTTCTCCGCCTACTATCGCGACCCCGACGGCAATCAAGTGGAATTGCAGATCGATGCAATGTCGCCCCAAACAGCGGATGCATTCATGAACTCACCAGTATTCGCCGCAAATCCGATCGGCATCGACGTTGATTTCGATGCGCTCATCGCCCGCTTCGAAGCCGGTGAGTCCGCCGAGTCAATCGTGCGTTATCCGGGCTTTAGCCAAGAGGCGTAGTCGCTCGACGCGCCGTTAGCGGCGGGTGCGAGGCCAGGGGCCCAGCTCATTGATGGCGGCCACCGTGCTGGCGATCGACTCAGGTGGTACGGGGTGGCTGATCAGGTATCCCTGTGCCTTGCTACAACGCATTTCGCCGAGCACCTGCAGCTGGTGGACACTCTCCACGCCTTCGGCGACCATGTCAAGACCCATTGATTCACACATGGCGATGATGGTGCGCACGAGCGACTGGGCATCGCTGTTGTCGGCGACACCGCTGATGAACGAGCGATCGATCTTCAGGCGATGAATGGGAAACTTTTGCAACAACGACAGCGAGGAATAGCCAGTCCCGAAATCGTCTATCGCAACGCGTACACCGAGATCGCAGAGTTTCGTAAGGGCCGCGAGGGCTTGGTCGGGTTGCGCAATCATTACGCCTTCGGTCACCTCCAGCCAGAGTTGCCGGGCCGGGATGTGGGCACGGGTGAGCGCTTCGCTCACAAGGTTGACGAAATTCGGATCATTCAGTTGGCGCGGCGACACATTCACCGCCATCGTGGCGTCGCGCGGGCAGACACCGCTGGCGATCCATTCGCTCAGATGGGTGAGGGCTTCCAACAATGCCCAGGCGCCGATCGGCACGATGATTCCCGTTTCCTCAGCGATGGGGATGAACTCGGCGGGCGACGTGGTGGAGCCGTCATCACGATCCCAGCGCATGAGCGCCTCGAAACCCACTACTTCACCGAGCCCCACATCAATAATGGGCTGATGCACGAGGCGTAGTTCTCGGCGTTCGAGCGCTCGGTAGAGAGCGGTTTCCACTGCCAGTCGTTGGGTGACGCTGGCCAGCATCGATTCGTCGAAGATGGCCACACAGTTGCGACCCGATTCCTTGGCGCGATACATCGCAGTGTCGGCGTGGCGCAGAAGGTCGTCGGCACTATTGGTCACCGATGGTCGGTAGGTCGACACGCCAATACTGGCGGAGACGAACACATCGCCCTGGCGCAAGACGAGTGGCTCATGGAAAGATTCAAGTACCCGATCGGCGAGCATCATTGATTCGCTGGCGCTGGCCGTTTGCGGATCGAGCACCACGAACTCGTCGCCGGCGATGCGACCAACCACACAATGGGTGGGCAAGATCACGCGCAAGCGAGCCGCCACGGCCACGAGTACATCATCGCCAGCCGCGTGGCCAAGGCTGTCGTTGATGTTCTTGAAACGATCCACATCGATGAACAGCACCGTTGGCTGACGTGTGTCGCGCCAGGCGGTGCGCAGAGCGGTATCCACGTGCTCGAGCATGAGGCTGCGATTTGGTAAGCCCGTCAATGCATCAGTTTGTGCGCTGCGCATGAGTTTGTCTTGCAACTCAGAGTTGGAACGTACTGCCAACACCACACGGACAAGAACGACGCAGGCAAGCACGAGGATGGAAATCGTGCGCACAACACGGTCACGGGTATCTTGCGCATCCGTGAGTGCGAACACTGCGATCGGAAACACGAGCCCAGAGATCACCACCACGAGTCGACCGGCCATCGGACGGCTGGAGCGGTAGGAACCTTGGGCAGTGAGCTGTCGGATACCTGGATGAAGCAGCGTGGCGCACGCAGCAAACAACGCCAGCACGTACGGGGCGTTGCGAACGGCAAGCGAAAGGTTGGCAATTTCTGCATCTGATATTGCCCACAGCACATCGCCGATCAGCGAAGCGGTGATTGCACACGACGCGAGCCACACCACGGTGCTGTTGTCAGCATCGGCAAGCAGCAGTGTTGCCAGGAGGAACAGCACGACTGCGGCTAGGGCAAAGGTGATTCCCCTTGTTGCAACAACGAGTGGTTCGTCGCTGATGGTTTCGATGAGCGGACGCAACACGAAGATCCACACGATGATCCATGCACCCAGCGACAGAATGGATGCATCAGCCAGGATGTTGAGCGGTTCGCGTCCGAGACGTCGCTGGGCAACCAAGAGCAAACCCACCACCAAGGCGGTTTGTACCACCAAGAACGCAATCTCCGAAGCAAGATGGGCCGCAGCGCCATACTCGTCGGTTGACAACCATTGTCCAACGATGATGGCTGCCACGATGACGAGGAACCCCGACAGAATCCGGCGATCCAATTGGTGTCGAGTGGCAGACAGGGCAGTAGCCACCACCACAGCGACCACACCGAACCCGTAGATGACCCGACCTGCCGTTTCGGTACCAGCGAGAACGTGGGCGAGTGCGGCTACGAGGCCGATCGCGAGACTGCTCCATGAAGCACGTAAAAAGAGGCGCTCTGTCACGCAACCACCGCAACTACCGTAGTAAATCCACCGTTAATCCCGCGTGATTCAGTAGTTTGTTGATGGGCGGAGGTCTACGACCTCGGGTGCGTTCAGCACCTCATTGGAGCAACATGTTCATCACCCGTCACACGCGTCTTGGCGACGTCGATCTACGCGATCGATTGTGGGCGTTCTATCGGCGTGCCCACGCCGGCAATCCCGTGTCACCATTCACGGAACTCGTCAATCGATCCGAGTTCGACGAGGCACTCCTCAATTCCACGAATCGGATCTGGGTCGTATGGGAGAACAACCAGCCCGTCGTTATGACGCTGATCTCCACCGACATCACATCAACTCGATGGTTGAACCCCGAGTACTTCCGTCGTCATCACGCCGAACGTCTGCGCAAAGGTTTGGTGCACTATGTGATGTGGGTCGTCGTTGATTCTGCCGTTGCCGTGCGCGGTGCGAACATTGCGTTGGCCAAAGAAGCACTGGCGATGGAAGCCCGTGACGGCGCACTCTTGGTGTTCGATCTTCCCGAAGACAAACAACCTGGCGACGAAGGTGGAGCAGCCGAATTGATGTTGCGGATGGCTCAGATGGTTGGCGACGTGTCGCTCGTGCCACTTGCTGTTCAGCGTTATTTTGCCTTGGATTTCACGGCATCAACGACGGACGCCTCGGTTCCATCGGGGGATAACATGAAGGAGGCCATGGGCACCTCCGCGACATGACCGTCGCATCTTCTGTCACAACCGTCATCATTCCCGGTGGGCACCTCATGGCAGCATTGCTGGGTGAACGCGACGAATTGCTGCGCCACGTGGAGCGCGCGTTTCCACGGTGCGACATCGTGGTGCGTGGCAACGAAATCAACGCTGCGGGACCCGAAGGCGAACTTGTCGGGCGGCTTTTTGAAGAGTTGTCCGAGTTGTTGCAACGCGGAGAACTCCTCGATCTGGTGATTCTCGGCCGTGTTATCGACATGGTTCGCCACGATGTAAGCCCCAGCAGCGTGCTGACTGCCGACATCGTCAAAGTGGGCCAGAGTCGCCCAGTACGAGCCAAGACTGCCGGTCAACGACGTTACGTCGACGCCATCGCCGAGCATGTAATCACGTTTGCCTTGGGGCCAGCCGGTACGGGAAAGAGTTGGCTCGCCGTCGCAATGGCGGTACAGGCGTTGCATGCCAAATCGGTGCAGCGCATCATCCTGACGAGGCCCGCAGTCGAAGCCGGTGAGCGTCTCGGATTCTTGCCCGGCGATCTCATGGCAAAAATTGATCCCTATCTGCGACCCCTGTACGACGCGTTGCATGACATGGTGGGCGCCGAGAACGCACAGAAGTATCTCGAGCGCGGCGTCGTAGAAGTGGCGCCCCTTGCATTCATGCGCGGTCGAACCCTCAACAACAGTTTCATCATTTTGGATGAGGCACAAAACACGACACCAGAACAGATGAAAATGTTCCTTACGCGAATCGGCTTTGGTTCGAAAGTGGTCGTTACCGGCGACACCACGCAAGTTGATGTCCCCGACGGGCGGAGTGGCTTGGCGGGTTTGGAACGTGTGCTGACTGGCATCGATGGTTTGACATTCGTGCACCTCGAGTACTCCGACGTGGTGCGGCACCGAATCGTCGCCGACATCGTGGCGGCCTATGAGAAGTCCGGCGAGAAAGTGGCGGCGCGTATGCGTGGGCCCAAGCGTCGTGATTGAGCGCCCCCGATCCAGTACGCCACGCCGCAGTGGTGGGGACGGCAACGTGGAGGTGTTCGTATCCGATGAGCAGACCGACGTGGTGATCGACTCTCCGCGTTGGCAACAACTGGCAATGAGTGTGCTCGTTGCCGAAGGTGTGCGTGGACAAGCAGAGATGGCATTGTTGTTCGTAAACGAAGAAGCCATCACCGAGATGAATCGTGTGCACATGGGAATCAACGCACCCACCGATGTGTTGGCGTTTCCCATCGATTTGATCGATGGTTCGCGGTCCAGTGGGCCGACGGCGAGGTCCGCAACCCCTGTCCTGGCTCGCATGGATACCGGAGACATGCCGTTGTTGGTGGGGGACGTGGTGGTGTGCCCGCAAGTGGCCCAACATCAGGCGCCCACACATGCCGGTTGTGTGGATGACGAGATTGCACTTTTGGTAACACACGGCGTACTCCACGTGTTGGGCTACGACCACGACAACGAAGTGAACGCAAGTAAAATGAGACATCGCGAACGCGTGTTGCTCGAAGAGTTGCACTGGCAAGCACCAGCGCCTGCACAGTTTGCCCAGGGGTATTAGGTGATCGCTGCCACGCCAACCTCCACCGATGTTTGGGTGCTCGTCACGGTAGGAGTACTGCTCTTCATTCTCACGCTGCTCGCCCTTGCGGAGATGTCATTGTCGCGTTTGACAAAGCAGAAGGCCGAAGCGCTGTTGGCCGACGGCCACAAGCGGGGACACCTGTTGGTGCGTTTGGCGAGTGACCCATCACGGTGGGTGAATCCGCTGCTATTGACCGTGAATGTGTTGCAAACCCTGCAAGCCACCCTGACGGGTGTGGTCGCTAACCGTTTGTTCGGAGCCCCCGGTGTGGTCATCGGAGTATTGCTCAATGTCGTGGTGTTCTTCGTGTTCGCCGAGGCCGTTCCCAAAACGTACGCAGTGTTGTATTCGGTGCGTGGCGCTACGGCTACGGCTCCGTTGGTGGCGGTGCTGGCTGCGTTCTGGCCACTACGTATTGCCTCCAACTTGCTCATTCGCATCACCAATTTGATGGTCAAAGGCAAGGATTTGAAGGAAGGACCGTTCCTCAGCGAGACGGAGTTTTTGGGAATCGTGGAGGCTGCTGCAAAAGATTCGGTGATTGAAGCAGAAGAGCAGGAATTGATCGAGTCGGTGATCGAGTTTGGCGACACGGTCGTGCGTGAAATCATGCGTCCGCGCCACGAGATCATCACCGTTGATGAAACCGTGACGGTTTCCGAGGCGTTGACCGTGGCGATCGAACATCAATTCAGTCGTATGCCGGTTTTGCGCATCGATGATGACGACATTGACGATGTGGCCGGAACGGTGAACACGAAGGATCTCATGCGCGTGGAGCGTGAAGGTGGTGGTCAGTCACCAGTGAAGGATCTCATGCGCGAAGCCCACGTGGTGCCAGAAGGCAAACCCGTGGCCGAAATCATGCGCGAGATGCAAAAAACCCAAATGCACCTCACCATCGTTGCCGACGAATACGGTGCCTTCAGCGGGATTGTCACACTCGAAGACTGTCTCGAAGAGTTGGTGGGCGAAATCGTCGACGAACACGATGATGAGGACACACGGTTTCGGGTCTCGGGCTCGGACACGCTCATTGAGGGTTCAGTCGGCATCGACGACGTCAACGATCGACTGAGCACCAAGCTCAGCAACGATGAATACGACACGATTGGCGGATATGTGTTCGGCACGATCGGTCGCATGCCAAGAATCGGCGACGGTGTGGACACTTCGGAGTACCGCTTGTCGGTGGAGGAACTCGATGGCCGCCGTGTAACCGTGGTGCGTTACAGCCCCAAGACGGTGTCTGCGCCGAACACAAACTAGGGTTCGCTGCATGGAAATCTCTCTACAGGGCAAGGTGGCGCTCGTGACGGGCGCATCACGGGGCATCGGTAAGGCAATCGCGACGCAGTTTGCCGCCGCCGGAGCAAAGGTCATGATCACGTCACGCAAGGAAGACGCCTTACGTGAAGCGCGTAAAGAAATGCACGGAGATGTGGAGATCTTCGCCGCCAACGCTGGAGATGTAGAAGCCGGCAAGGCATGCGTTTCTGCAACCATCGAACGTTTCGGGGCACTCGACATCTTGGTGAACAATGCCGCAACGAATCCGTACATGGGCCCCACACTCGAAGTTGACGAGTCGCGCTACGACAAAACATTTCAGGTCAATCTGCGCGGACCATTGTTCTGGTGCAAGGCCGCGTACGAGGCGCATTTGAAAGCACATCCAGGTGTGATTCTCAACATTGCATCCGTCGGTGGTCTACGTGCCGAAGGTTTTCTTGGGGTGTACAACTTGACGAAGGCTGCTCTCATTCATATGACGCGCCAGTTGGCGAGTGAGTTGGGGCCGACCCGAGTGGTGGGTATCGCCCCTGGCCTCGTCAAAACCGACTTCGCGTCCGTGCTCGTGGAGAATTTCGGTGAACGCCTGGCCAATCAGTTGCCGACGCGACGCTTGGGCGAACCAGAAGACATCGCCAACCTGGCACTGTTTTTGGCATCCGATAAAGCCAGTTGGATAACTGGTGATACCTATGTCATCGATGGTGGCGCTGGAGTTCGCTCAAGTTCCATGTAAGTGCGTGCATGGCGTAGCAACAATGGTGCACCAATGGTGAGTACCAATGAGAGTGTTACACCGGATACGAGATATGTGGCACGTAGCCCAAAGTGATAGGCGATTTGGCCACCAATGATGGCTCCGATTGCCGATGTGCCCGTTCCAAGAAATCTGTAGACACTGTTGACGCGCCCAAACAGCTCGGCAGGAATGAGTCGCTGACGCAAACTCACCGTGAGAACATTCCAAACCGTACCGAAAACTGCCATTAGTACTCCCGCCATGACCACCGACCAAAGGGTGGGAGAGATGAAAGGTAGGAATTCCAGTAGGGCAAACATGCCGTACGACAACACGATTGCGGTTGCAGCGCCAAGTTGCTTGGCGATTCGCGAGCCGAGCATGCCTCCCAAGATTGACCCGACGGAGGTCACCGCAAGAAGCATGCCGAAGGCTCGGGCACCGAGCCCCAGTTCATCACGAACAAATTTTGCGAAAATCGAATGAGCAAACATGTGGCACATGTTTGCAGCACCGAGCATCACCGCAAGTGTTCTCAGGAGTGGATGGCGCCACAGCCAACCGAAGCCCTCTCGAATATCAGTGCGGATGTTCGTGGTGCGGGGATTCGGAACGAACGGTGCGAGTGGACGGACGGAAAAGATGAGCGCGGCTGCAATGCCCAGTGCGATGGCTTGGATACCGAATGGCACAGCCGCAGCTACGACGAACAACCATGCACCGAGCGGAAGCCCAAGAAAGGAGTTGGCAGCAATCTCGGCGGCATACAGGCGCCCGTTTGCTCGCTCCAACATGCGTTCGGGGACGATTGAAGGAAGGAATGCCTGGGCAGACATGTCGAAAAACACTTCGCCGATGGCGAGCAAGAGCACGATCAGTAGAAGCAGCCAGATAGTGACCACCCCGAACGCGATACAAGTACTAAGAATGGCAAACAGTCCCGCACGCACGGTATTGGCCACGGTCATGATGTGTTTACGGTCAAAGCGATCGATGTAGGCGCCAACCGGCAGTGACAACACGAGCCAGGGCAACATCGTGGCGAAGCTCACCGCACTGATGAGACGCGCGTCGTTGGTCAATGTCAACGCGAGAAGCGGTGCGGCGGCTGCCACTAGGCCATCTCCTAGGTTCGACGTGGTCGACGCGCTGAAGTGGCGCCAGAAGGCGCGCGGCAGTCGATCGGGAGCAGCGGTCATTGGATGGGAAATTATGGGCGGGGTAGGTCGGCGCTGATGATTTTCCCGAGCGCATTGCGTGGGATGTGGTTCACCATGATGAGTTTGCGAGGCGCACAGTAGGCAGCCAGGGTTTCTTTGACGTGGCCGCGCAACGCATCAAGCGTAGGTGATTGGGTTGGTGACACTGGTTGCACCCAGGCGCACACGATTGCACCCCACTCGGCATCCTCGATACCTCGCACGACGGCATCGGCCACGAGGGGATGTTCCCGCAGTCGTTGCTCCACCACCTGCGGCCATATTTTGTTGCCACCGGAATTGATCACATCGTCGCTGCGCCCATCGACTCGAAGTTGGCCGTCAATGAGTTCTCCGATGTCGCCAGTGTCCAGCCAATTATCGACAAGGGCGAGCGGTGCGTGTCGGTATGTGCGAGCCAAGCTTGGAGCGTGCAAATGAATTCGCCCATCACGAATTCGAACTTTCACATCGCTGAGTGGTCTGCCGTCGTACACGACACCACCGCCGGTCTCGGTGAGGCCATAGGTACTGATGGCATTCGATGGAACGGTGTCGGAGCGTGCACCGCCAACGAGAACTCGCTGCCATTGTTCGAAGGAAAAACGTTTCAACATCGTCGGTACCACGGATGTGTGCGTGGCGCCGTCAGCGAGAGCGGCGGTGATTGAGCGGTCGTCTACATGCTCCGCAGTGGTGATGCGCGCCTGATGTGCCCAGGCACGAGCGATTACCCCGAATCCGCCTATGTGCGCTGCTGGCAGACATAGCCACCAGTGGTGATCGTGGTTCAGTGCAAGGCGTTCACCCACCATCGCAGCATGAGCGGCGAGCGAACGATGTGTATGCACTACTCCCTTGGGTTTGCCAGTTGAACCACTCGTGGCGATGACGAGGGCATCGCCATCGGCAAGCGGTGCAACTTCCTCACTGCCTGGTAGCGGCAATACGCCTTCGTTGGTGGTGATGCAGTGGGCACCAAGTTCGCTCGCCATGCGCTGTCGTGCTGCTGGCAGCATGCGCTGATCGAGCGGAAGCACTGCGTCTCCGTCATCCCACGCTTGTTTGATTGCATCAAGCAACGGCTGAGCGACGGGAAGATCTAGCGCTACGAGCCGGGGCACGTCGCCACGCTAGAGCGTTGATGCGTGCAGCCACTATCGTGCGAGGCGATGACAAGCGTCGCACTCTGGGTTTCCGGCGCTCGCCCGCGCACGCTTCCTGCTGCAGTGGTGCCCGTGGTAGTGGGTGCAGCAGTGGTCGTTGGCGAAGATGGCGTTGTGGCAGAAACTGTGGTGACGCGTGGAGCGCTTGCGTTGTTGGTCAGTTTGGCGTTGCAGATTGCAGTGAATTATGCCAACGATTATTCAGACGGTGTCCGCGGTACCGATGATGATCGAAAAGGACCACAACGTCTCGTTGCATCTGGCGCGGCATCGGCTCTTGCAGTCAAGCGAGCGGCCATGTGGGCATTCGCTGCGGCTGGTGCTGCGGGTTTGGCTCTTGCATCGTTGACCACTTGGTGGCTGGTTCCCGTCGGGGCAGTCTGCATGATTGCCGGTTGGACGTATACGGGCGGGCCAAAACCCTACGGATATGCAGGTTTCGGTGAAGTTTTCGTTTTTGTGTTCTTTGGCATGGTGGCCACGGCAGGTACCTCGTTCGTCATCAGTAAGAACATCTCCATGTTGGCGATGGTGTCAGGTGTCGTAGTGGGTGCTCTTGCGGTTGCGCTTTTGGTCGTGAACAATCTTCGTGACATTGACAATGACCGCGTAAACGCCAAGATGACGCTCGCCGTACGCCTCGGTGCGCAGCGAACGCGTTCGTTGTACGCATTGTTGTTCGTGCTTGCGGGAGTGGCGATGGTGGCGGCTTCATTCTTGGAGCGCCTGTCATTGATTGGTGTGGTCGGACTTCTGGCGGCTTTGCCGGCCATCAGCACGGTGCGAGCGGCCCGCAGCGCCCCACAATTGATCACAGCACTGGGGATGACTGCAAGAGCCCAGTTGGTGATTGGCGGGCTCTATGCGCTGGGACTCGTGATTCAGTAGTACTCAGGAACCACACCATCGAGTGCACGATTCCTCGATGATCGAACCAACTTCAGACGGGCGTTCAAGATGGGCACTGTGTCCCGCATCGGGAACAACATGCAGACGGCCGTTGGGCAGCGTGGCTGCCAATCGTCGTCCGAGCATCACGTACTTATCGTCTTGGGCACCGGCAATTGCCAGCACAGGGTTGTCCAAAGTGTGAAGCTGTTGCCAGAGGGGTGGTTGATTGCCCTGGCCACAGCGTCGCAAGCTGTCGGCAAGACCTTCGGCTGTATTGGTGAGCCGTTGTGCGTGCACGTTGGTGTCTGGGGATAGTCCACGGAACAACGGTTGTGCGAGCCATTCGTCAAGGAATGCCTCCACACCGATGGTGAGAATTCGTTCAGCCAGCGTTGCGTCGCTGGAGCATCGAGCTGCGCGTTCTGCGTCGTCGTCAATACCTGCCGTCCCGCTCACGACGACGGCATGGTGCACTTCGGACGGGAATGCTGCAAGAGCACTCAATGCGATACGAGCGCCAAGGGAATACCCGATGTAAATGGCGCTACCCACGAACTCCCGCACCAGAGTGATGGTGGCTTCGATGTCTGCAGATACATGACTCGACTCACCGTGACCAGGGAGGTCGATCAAGATCGCTCGTGTGTTCGGTACGTTATGCACGAATCGCGAAGCAATCGGGCGCCATGAAGCGCGCGTTTGTGTGAAGCCGTGCAAAAATACCACCGTGTGTACACCACTACCGAGTACTTCGTGGCCAAGAGGTGCCGTCATCGCGCGGACATTCTGCGTATGAGACGCTCAAACACCTCGATGTCTTGGGCGCCGGGGAGGGCAAATGTTTCGTTGATGATGAATGTTGGTACTGCCGTCACCTCGTGATCTTGGGCCCACTGCACATCATTGCCCACCAGCACGTTGAGCTCACTCATAGGGGAGTCATCTGATAACACGCTCGCCAGGTGGGGCGAGGAAAAACCGTTGGCGGCGGCACATTGCTCCAGCACCGCAATCGCAGAGATGTCGAGACCGGCCGTGAAGTAGGCATGCATGAGTGATTCGTTGATGTCGGCCTGCAGCTCGGGTGCGTCGCGCTCAACAAGTTTCAATAATCGGTGGGCTCGCGATGTATTGGCGCGAATCGCACGGTCCAGACGCATGGTGATGTCGTCGCGCTTGGCCACCTTGGTGACGTTGGCCAAGATGTCATCGGCACGTGCGACACCCCCGAATTTTCTGGCGTACGCCTCACGTACTGGCATCGGCTCGTCGAGTGGCGCATGGGGATCCAACTGAAATGCCCGATAACGAACCTGTAGGTCAAAGGTCACCCCAGCGTCTCGCAGCCTGTCGAGAGCGCGCTCAAAACGCCGTTTGCCGATGTAACACCAAGGGCATACGACATCGGATACCACTTCCACCTGCATTGCTGCCACGATAGAGGCATGCAATCGCCAGACATCACCGCCACCTTTTGCGCCACATTGGTGGACGAGTGGGTTCGTCGCGGTGTGGGGCACGCAGTGGTGGCGCCCGGCTCGCGATCCACGCCGATGGCTCTGGCTTTGCTCGACTGCCCGGGTCTTGCGGTGCACGTGTTTCATGATGAACGCAGTGCCGCATTTGCCGCACTCGGCATGGCGAGCGTCAGCCGACTGCCAACGTTGCTGCTCTGTACGTCCGGCACTGCTGCCGCCAATTTTTTCCCCGCCGTCATCGAAGCATCACACAACGAAGTACCGATGTTGGTGTTGACCGCCGACCGTCCGCCGGAACTACACGGTCGCGGCGCACCGCAAACGATCGACCAACAGCATCTCTACGGCTCAGTGGTGCGAGGCTTCATCGATACGGGAGTGCCAGACGACGCCGATAGCGCACAATGGAGGGCAACTGCAACACGAGCCTGGAATGCATCCGTGAGTGGTCGCCCGGGACCTGTGCATGTCAATCTGGCGTTTCGTGAACCGCTGGTGGGATTGGCAGGTGCGTTGCCGCCAGTCATCCCGGAATCGCGCAACCGAAACATTGCTTCGGGGGCGAGACTTCCGCGCGTCGGCTCACAGCAGCTGTCCCAGTTCGTTGCTCGATGCAGCGCAAAACGAGGTGTCATCGTTGCTGGTGCGCGGGGACCAACACCACGAGTGCTGATGTCGTTGGCGCATCACTTGGGTTGGCCGGTCATTGCAGATCCGCTCGGAGGTGCGCGTAGCGGTGATGCACTCGCCATTCGGCACGCTGATAGTTGGCTGCGCGACACTGCCATTGCCGCGCGGTTCGCGCCCGAAGTGGTCTTGCGGTTCGGAACATTGCCGGCATCCAAAGTGATAGGTGCATGGTTGAGAGACGTTGCAGCCGATGTCGTAGCAATCAGTGAAACGCCTTATCTCATCGATCCCGATCAACGTGTGTCAATGCATGTGGTTGCCGACAGTGATGTGCTCTGCGGTGATTTGCAGTCCGTGTTGCAGCCTGCTGACTCCGA
The DNA here is from genome assembly GCA_041175765.1 of Actinomycetota bacterium. GTDB lineage: Bacteria > Actinomycetota > Acidimicrobiia > Acidimicrobiales > Ilumatobacteraceae > F1-60-MAGs027. Next base: position 14,434 of record JBEDEI010000046.1, read on the forward strand.
CTGGTCGGATCTCTGGCGTCAAGCAGAAGCGACCGCGCGTACCGAGATGGCAGCCCAACTTGACGACGAGGCGTTGCTCAGTGAGCCTGGCGTGGCGCGCAACATGGTTGCTGGTCTTCCCGCGGGCAGTCGGCTGGTGGTGTCGTCGTCGATGCCGATTCGCGATGTGGAGTGGTACGGCGGCGACATGAATCACCTAGTGGTTCAGGCGAATCGTGGCGTGAATGGCATCGATGGCGTCGTTTCGACTGCCGTCGGAGTCGCTGCTGCGTCCGGGAAGCCGACGGGCTTGCTGATCGGTGACATCGCATTTTTGCACGACCAAAACGGGCTCATCGAAGTTGCACAACGCTCAGTCGATTTACGGATGGTGGTCGTCGACAATCGAGGTGGCGGAATTTTTTCGTTCCTGCCGCAGCGGTCAACGCTCGACGCCGCAATGTTCGAGCGTGTCTTCGGCACACCCCATCGCGTGGATCTCGGTCATCTTGCGCAAGCCCATGGCCTCAAGCATCAACATGTGCAAACGGCGGCCCAACTTCGCTCCTGCATCGCAACGGCGGGGCCGCACATCACCCTGGTGTCAACTAATCGGGATGCCAACGTGGTTCGCCACGATGAGATTCACCAACGAGTGATCGCACGGGTGCGTGCTGTGCTCGCCGAGAAGTAATTACGGTCGCACGATTGCGGCCAGCATCGCTTGAAATTTGGCCTGTGTTTCGGCAAGTTCGGCAAGCGGCTCGCTGTCGGCCACGATTCCACCACCAGCAAATAATCGAGCTGTGCGGCGATCCGATGACAATGCTGCACAGCGAATGGCTACGGCCCATGTTCCATTGCCATGGCGATCGCACCAACCGACGGCACCTCCGTACAAACCGCGCTCTACTCCTTCGTGGGCGGCGATGAGACGCAAAGCGGCCTCACGCGGAGCTCCCCCCAGTGCCGGGGTCGGTGAGAGAGCATTAACGAGTTCCACCACGTGCGGATATGGCAGTGAGAGCTTCCCCTCGATACGAGTTCCAAGGTGTTGCACGTTGGCTACTGCAACAACGTCGGGCTCCGGCTGCCAGTCAAGGTACGAGCACCACGGCAGCAAAGTGTCGTGCACCATGTCGATGACGACACGATGCTCGATTTGGTTCTTGGAACTTGCTCGTAGTTCGTTGGCAAGACGCGCATCCGTGCTGGGATCGCCCGTTCGTGGGGTGGTGCCGGCCAGTGGATGACTGGCGACGAACTCGCCGTGTCGCGAAACAAGCAGCTCGGGTGACGCGCCGACAAATCCGTTGATGCTGTACCGGTAACTCGAGCCAAAGGATGCCTTCAACCGTTTCAGTAGGGCGTGTACGGCGATTGGTTCGGACGATTCAACGATGATGTCACGAGCGATGACCGCCTTGGTGATGTGTCCACGACGTACGGCGTCACGTGCCGTTTCGACAGCACGGAGATAGTGCGCCACTGCTACGCCTGGTCGCACGGTGAAGCTGGCAGGCGTAGCACTCTCAGGGTGTGTGCGGACAAGGGCCTTCGCTACGACCTCGTTCAGATGCTTGGTTGACCCGCGCTCGGTGTCGCACAGCACCGTCACCCAAGGCTGTTGGGCAGAGTCTTTGCCCACGCTGATCTGCGGAATGTAGGCCACACCGTCTCTACCAAGGAAAGGATGCGCACCAAAAGCCATTCCTGTGCTGCCGGGAGCGTCAACCGTGTCATCCACACTGCTCGACTCGAACCACGCGGCAAGATCCCGAAGGGGAACCTGAACGCTCGTTCCGCAGCCTGCAAAGCCCACCCCATCTCGCACGAAGAGTTGGCCATTGTCGTGTGCGACGTCATTGAGATCGACTTCGTGATCGGAGAAATCCGACAGCGGCCGGGTGACGAAGTGTGGCATGCTCAGGCGCGAGTTGCGGTAAGTAGCTGCACGAGTCCGCCCGACAATTGTCGATGCTCGACGGTGACGAAGCCGGCAGCCGACAACATTGCGCACAACGCTTCTTTCGGCGGAAGGTACGACACGCTACGCGGGAGATAGCTGTACGCGGCACGATCGGAAAGCAGTGCACCGATTTTGGGAACGATGCGTCCGAAGTAGATGGAGTTACCGAAGCGTACGAAAGGATTGGCGGGCGTAGAAACATCGAGAAGGGCGATGCGTCCGCCTGGACGGACGATACGGAACAGTTCGCCAAAGAATGCGTTGAGATCCACGAAGTTTCGTAATGCGAAACCACAACTGACACCGTCCACGCTCGCGGATGCCAACGGCATCGTCAAGGCGTCAGCCTGTGTGCGCGGGGCTTTGCTCGTGTCGGCCGCCAGCATGCCGAAGGAGAAATCAAACGACAGGGGGGTGTATCCCTGTTTGGTGAGTTCGCGGCAGAAGTCGCCCGTGCCGCTGGCCAGATCGACGATCAATGAACGCGGCGGCAGCCCAAGTGAGGCCACAGTCCTGCGACGCCATCGAACGTCAAGCCGAAACGTCATGATGCGGTTGACGAGGTCGTACCGAGGGGCGATCGTGTCGAACATCTGTCGCACAGCGGTGGCCTTGGTGTGCCCAGTTGGCAGGGAGTCGGTGTCCCAGCTGCTCCGTGTTGGCTGTGTCACGTTGGCAAGGCTACGGTGGTGCGCAGCAGCGAATCGTTCGGTTCGTGCGCAAAACTCGTCACATGATTGATTTCACCTTCCCTCCCGATGTCGAGGATGTACGCATTCGTGTACGGCGCTTCATGGACGACACGGTTCGACCACGATGGGACGCCACCGATCAATCCGATCGCAAACAGGTGGTCAAAGCCATCGTGGACTTGCGAGCCATAGCGCGCAACGAGGAAAAACTGTGGCTCCCGCACATGCCGACCGAGTGGGGTGGGATGGGGCTCGGTCCGACGGCAATGGCTGCGGTATCAGCAGAGGCCGCAAAGGTCAGTATCGGACCGTTTGTGCTTAATGCGCAGGCTCCCGATGAGGGGAACCAACACACGTTGTTGCATTGGGCAACGCCCGAGCAAAAAGAAAAATATCTCCGTCCACTCTGTGAAGGCACTGCACGATCCTGTTTTGCGATGACCGAACCAGAGGTGGCAGGCAGCGATCCGACGCTCATCAGAACCATGGCATACCAAGACGGTGATGAATGGGTCATCAACGGTCACAAGTGGTTCATCTCCGGTGCGCGCGGCGCACAGTTCGCACTGCTAGTTGCACGCACGGAAGAAAATCCAGATCTGCCACAAGCGGCAAACTCATGCTTCATCGTCGACATACCAAGTGTTGGCTTCAATATCGTTCGTGACATCGAAACCATGTCTGGTGGCCACAACCACTGCGAGATCGAAATCAAGGACTTGCGGGTACACAAATCGCAGATGTTGGGTGGACGTGGTCAGGGTCATCTGCTCGGGCAATACCGTTTGGGGCCGGCTCGATTGGCGCACTGCATGCGTTGGATTGGCCAAGCCGAAACAGCCCTCGACATGATGGTGGATCGTGCGTTGGAGCGCTATTCGCACGGTTCGGTGTTGGCAGAAAAGCAGGGCATCCAGTGGCTGATCGCGGATTCTGCGATGGAGTTATACCAATGCAAATTGATGGTGTTGCATGCGGCGTACAAGATTGAACACGGTTTGCCGTTCACTTCTGAGGTGTCGATGGCCAAACATTTCGTCGCCAACAGTCTGTGGCAGATCGTGGATCGTGCCATTCAAGTGCACGGCGCCTTGGGATACTCCAACGACACACCGTTGGCACACATGCTGCAGCAAGCCCGCTGGAGTCGATTCGCAGACGGTGCCGACGAAATCCATCAAATGCGCATCGCTCAGCGAACCATTGCCGCTTACAAGGATCACGGCACGACAAAATCAGCGACGGGAGATCTGCCGCTGTAATCCGGGCATTCGGCAATAAAGGAGACATCATGTCATCACCAATTTTCGGCGTATTCATGCCCCAGGGCTGGAAGATGGAACTGCGCAGTATCCCCGATGCCCAGATGAAATGGCAGAAGGCGGTAGAGATCGCCATCCGCGCCGAAGAATTGGGTTACGACTCCATCTGGGTGTACGACCACTTCCACAATGTGCCCAAGCCTGCGCACGAAGCAGTATTCGAATGTTGGACCACCATTGCCGCGATCAGTCAGCGCACGTCGCGTATTCGGCTCGGGCAAATGGTGGGGTGCAACTTGTATCGGGAACCTGCTCTGCTGGCAAAGATCACCTCAACGGTGGATGTGATCAGCGGCGGACGTTTGGATTGGGGCATCGGTGCCGGATGGTACGAAAACGAATGTCGTGGCTACGGATACGAATTTCCGCTTCCTAAAGAACGAATTGCGATGCTGCGTGAATGCGTGGAGATCGTTACTTCGATGTGGACGCAGGAAGAAACGACATACAACGGCAAGTACTACACACTCGAACGCGGGAACTGCGATCCGAAGCCGGTGCAAAAGCCGCGACCACCCGTGTGGATCGGCGGCGGCGGCGAGCAGTTGACACTGCGGGTGGTTGCGCGTCATGCCGATTATGCGAACTTTGGGGGCACGGTCGAAGATTTTCTGCGAAAAAAGAACATCCTGGCAGAACACTGCAAGGCAGTCGGTCGCGATTTCGACGAAATCGGCCTCACGTGGTCGCCCGAAGTGTTCATGCGCGAAACCTAGCGCGAGATAGAGCAAGCAGGCTCACAAAGTTTGTGGGGTCATCCAATCGAGCAATGGAAAGCCACGTCACTGGTCGGCACCCCGGAGCAGGTGAGCGAGAAAGTGGCGCAGTACACCAAGATGGGATGCGTGGGTTTCGTGCCATGGTGTGCGGACTATCCCGACACCACCACGCTGGAGTTGTTTGCGGGAGTGGCAAACAACTTCCGTTAGCCCCTTACGTCAGGAAACCGCTGGTAAGCGCTGGGGAACTCTGGCGACCGCCGGACGAGGCGTTAGGCGAAGTAGGTGCGGAACACCAATTCCGCCACACAACTCGGCTTTGGTGCATTCTCAATTTCGAACGTTGCTTCCAGAGTCATTTGCACTCCGCCAGCAACATCATCGGCGGCCAGCAGTTTTGCACCAACTCGCAGTCGTGAGCCGACAGGCACCGGGGAAGGGAAACGCACCTTGTTGGTGCCGTAGTTAACCCCCATCACTGCACCTTCGACACCGTAAATCTGCGGTAATAGAGATGGTCCGAGCGACAACGTGAGGTACCCGTGGGCAATCGGCGCACCGAATGGTCCTTGCTTGGCTTTTTCTACGTCGATGTGGATCCACTGATGATCGCCGGTGGCGTCGGCAAATGTATTGACCATTTCCTGGGTCACTGTGATGTAGTCGCTGTAGCCGAGGTGCTGGCCGACGTGGGCCTTGACGCCGTCAGCGCCCTTCATGATGGTTTTTGTCATGCTCTAGTGATACCAGATTCGCTGGTGTTCCTTGCTCTGGGGGTGCAAAAGCAGTGCAAACAGTGCCACGTCAAAGGCAAACGAAATGAGGCTGGCGCCGAAGAGTCGGTAGCGCAACGGCGCACTCAACTGGCTGTAGGCCACGTAGGTGAGCACAAAGGGAGTGGCTGCAGCAGTAACGGAAATTTTCCAACCAAGTTTGCGTTCGTTGGCCATGAGGTATGCCCCGACTACGTAACTTGCAACGATCGCCAACCCGAGGAATATGCCGAAGCCGTAGCGCTCTCGGAAATAGTGCAGCACGCCACCGCCATCGAAGAGCTCGACCAAGAGGAAGAAGCCATTTATGTAGAGCAACCACGTGGCGATTTGTAGCGTCTGCGGTTGCATACGATCAAACCACTTACGGCCCTGCAACATCCACTTAGTCTGGCAGAAGATGTGCGGCATCGGGTGCTCAGTAGCGTTGAGCGCTCATGCGTAGTGGTTTCGTGAGTCTGGTCGGCCGTCCGAACGTCGGAAAATCGAGCATCATCAACACGGTTTGTGGGCGCAAGGTTTCGATCGTTTCCGACAAGCCCCAGACCACACGCACTCGCGTGAGGGCAGTCGTGCACCGTGACGATGCACAAGTGGTGTTCGTGGATACTCCGGGTGTGCACAAACCCGTTACCGCGCTCGGCAAGCGCGTGAATGCCACCGCCTTCGAAGCCGTTCGTGAAGTGGATCTCGTCGGGCTGGTGGTGGATGCCACGATGCCTTTCGGTCGAGGCGACCAATTCGTGGCCGAGCGTATAGACATCAAGAACTGTTTCGTCGTGGTCAACAAGATCGACCGGGCGCCGCGAGCCAAGGTGATGAAACAGCTGGCAGCCGTGGCGGCACTCGATGCTGCGTCGTATTTTCCCGTCTCTGCAAAAACCGGTGAGGGTATAGATGTGTTGATGCAGTGGATCATCGGGCGCCTGCCAGAGGGTGCAGCTCTGTTTCCGGCTGACGTGGTTCGTGAAACACCCGACACTGCTTGGGTTGCCGATCTAGTTCGTGAAGAGTTGTTGGCACGCATGCGCGACGAGTTGCCGTATTCAATTGCCACACGCGTGACGGAGTATGAATGGCCGCACATACGATGCGAAATCATCGTTGAACGCGAGAGTCAAAAAGGAATGGTCATCGGCAAGGGCGGTCTCGTGCTGAAGGAAGTGGGC
>JBEDEI010000047.1:0-8978 GCA_041175765.1 Actinomycetota bacterium
GGCCCATTTCGTGGTAGACGAATCGATAAATGGAAAATATCGAATAACTCACAAATACCAAAAGCAATACAAGCGTCATAGTGACGTTTGACCGGGTCGTCTTACGCCGAATGAACTGCAAGCTGAACCCGAACAAAAGAACAAAGAACAGAATCCATACCAAAACGCCGGCGAATTTCATGTACGAAGAAAAGTCGTTCCAGTTGAGATAGATACCCCCGTTTCCCGACAGTGGTGGACGGGCAATCAACCAACTGCCCAGGGTGCCCGTCAGTGTGCGCAACGGGTCAAGGAAGGTGCCACCACCGGGTTCGCGGTACCCGGTGAGATATCCACTGAGATCCTTGTTGCGCATTAGCCAGAGCCAAGGTGCGACCATCGAGATCGCGAGTGCAGTGCCTGAGCGGAAGTGGGCGAGCAGGATGCCACTCTTTCGCACCTGCACCAACGCTGCAACGAGTGCGATCGGCGCGGCGTAGAACGGGCCGACATAACGCACAAAAAAGAGTGCGGTATACAACCCGGCAAGCACGAGATCCCATGGCCACGTACGTTCCCGTGTGGCGATTACGAGTGCGAGTAACACCAAGGCGATGAAAGGTGGCTCCGACCAGGCCATGGTGAAAATGTCAAGGAGCGCCGGGCTTGCAGCCACCAAACCAATTCCAAACCATCGCGAGAAATCCCGCACCTTTGCGCGTATGAGTAAGTGATGGGTGCACCACACGATGAGGAACATTGACACGGCGTTCACGATGCGAAGTGACCAGTCAGGGGAAAGCGTGAGCCAGTCACCAATAGTGACAAACACGGAAAGTCCAGGTGGTCGGATGACCATCGGAGCACCTGTTACATCAAGAGCACCTTGGCGATTGGCCATTGAAAGTCCAACGGCCATGTAGTCGGTGGAATCCCAGCTAATCCCAATCCCACTGCGATTACCCAGCAAACTCGGCAACGTCGCTCCGAGTGCCACAAGCAAATGGGGGCGAGATGTCAGTGAGATAGTCGCCATCGCAACGTGTGTTTGAGAATGCGCCAACCGTATCTGATGCCGTTTACCCGTGAGAGCTCATCACCATAAAAGGTGGGAATTGGGATTTCTACAATTCGTTGTTGTGCTCCAACCATCTGAAGAATGATTTGTGTATCAAAGTCGTAGTAGTCGGCGTTGAGCTCAAAGCCAACGCTCGCCAATGAAGAAATGGAGTAAGCCCGATATCCGCTATGCCACTCACTTAGCCGTATACCCGCCAAACGATTCTGGAGAAAAGTGAGAATTCGATTACCAATAAATTTGTATTTCGGCATACCGCCACGTAGAGCTGCGCCACGCTCGATCATCCGTGAGCCAAAGACCACATCGGCAGTACCGCTGATGATCGGCTCCACCATTTTCGGAAGAAGCTCCGGAGCGTATTGACCATCACCATGCAGAAGTACAACGACATCAAAGTCACGGTCAATCATCCAGCGGTATCCAGCTTTCTGATTGCCGCCATATCCGAGGTTCACCGGCCGCCGTACGACCTCGATCGGTAGGTCGGGACGTTCGGCTTTGACACGCATCCCGACTTGGTAAGTGTCGTCAGTGCTGGCGTCATCGCAAACAAGAATTGCAGAGAGTGAAGCCCGAAAAGTTTCAGGTATTCGATTGAGGACCGTTTCGAGAGTAGCGCTGGCTTCGTATGCAACGACAAGGATTCCAATTTTCATAATTGACGGGCACGTTTCATGTCAGGCCTCGATGAGGTCGCGACGACCGGCGATCATGTGCAGAGATGGACACCGAGCAAAGACTGCATGCAGGAGCAATGTTTCGTTGACGTTCAATCCGAGTGCAGTGATTGCGTCGTGTATTTCGTGAATTGCCCGGGTATAGATCAACGGGTCGACACCGTCTTGCAGGCTGGTGATTACCTTGTGGTATTCGGCGGCAATGAGCGCCAAGCCTTCGCGTAGTTCATCAGTTTTGAACTTGCGCAACTGACGCTTGTGCGCTTCGGCCAGCACACGCCGACCGCTGCCTCGCTCACCGACGAGTTTCACGCGATCTTCTAGTGCCTCGAGCTCTGCCTCGTGTTTGGCAAGCAGTGGTTCTGCAGCGCGCTCAATGAGTGCGCTCACCGACTCCACAACCTTGACGACCGCAGCCCCGCTGCCATCAAGTTGATACGGAACTTCAGAGAAAGCAGACTGACGCTGAGCCAAAGCCTTATCCGTAACCAAAATTCGCGCACGCTCCAGGTTGCCACCAGCGGAACGAGCGGCTCGTAGCGCGATGTCGGGGTTGATTCCCTCGCTACACAACTGCTCTGCGATCACTGGAGCGCTCAGCGTCGGCAAGTTGATGGTTACACAGCGTGAGGCAATGGTGTCGAGTGTGGGGAGCAGCTGTTCGGTCAACAAGATGAACACCAGTTGCTCGTTGGGCTCTTCGAAAGTCTTGAGGAGTCGTGCGGCTGCTGTATCGCGCATGAGATGCACTTCGTGCACGATGACCACGCGGATGTCGGCTTCGGTAGGTGTGAGCACGGACTGATGCACGATTGCTTGCGCCTCATCACTGTCGACTGCTGCACCTTCACGCACCACCTCGGTGACATCCACAAAACTTCCACGCATGATGAGGTCTGCCACACGGGAGGTGGCGTCATCAGAACCAGTGATGAGCCGAGCCGCAAACGCACGGGCTGCAAGTTCCTTGCCTGCGCCTTCTGGGCCTACGAAAAGGTATGCATGCGTTGGACGCTCGGCAAGCAGTCGCAACCGCGCGATAGCGGCGGGCTGACCGACTACCGCATCCCAGACGCTGCTCATAGACCGAGCCGTTCAGTGACTGCCCGACGAATGATGAGCTCAAGTTCGTCTTTGGGTGGGGTGGCATCGATCACGAGCCAGCGATCCGGCTCTTGCGCGGCGAGTTCTTCAAAACCATGCATTACTCGGGTGAAGAACTCATCGTCTTCACGCTCGAAGCGGTCGGTGTCGCGCTTCTCGAGTCGCTGACGCACGGCGGCCAGATCTACTCGCAAGTACACGACCACGTCCGGCCAGCGGGAGCCAATCGCAAAATCATTGAGTCGTCGCAGTTCGGCGATGTCCAAGTTGCGTCCGTAACCCTGATAGGCGAGCGATGAATACACGCTGCGATCACTGACTACGTGCCGACCAGCATCGAGAGTGGGGCCGACCAACTCATGCAAATGTTGCGCGCGATCTGCCGCCATCAAGAGCGCTTCGGCGCGTGGGGAAAGATGGGTGTTTTCCGTATTGGCCAAGATCTCGCGCAGCAACGTGCCGATTTCGGTGCCGCCGGGTTCGCGGGTGACGAGTGCGTCAAGATGCGCGGCGAGACGTTTGACATGTGTCGACTTTCCGCAACCCTCAACACCTTCGAACGCGATGTATCGCCCTGGCATCGCCCTCACGCTAGGGCGTGGGTATGTAGTGCCTATTTCTTCTTTTTCGTCGCTGATTTCGTCGTCTTTTTCTTGGCGGGAGGCGCAATCTCTGGTGCGGCAGCCTTCTTGGTTTTTGGTGCAGCCGCGCGCTTCTTCTTTGGCTCTGGCGGATTGGCGCGGCGAGCCGCCAACAACTCGAATGCCCGCTCAGGGCTCATGTGCTCGAGTCGGTCACCACGCGTCAGGCTGGCATTGGTCTCGCCGTCGGTGATGTACGTACCAAACTTGCCATCCTTGGCAACAACGGGTCGTGCCGAGATGGGGTCATTGCCAAATTCGCGCAGCGGTGGTTTGGCTGGTCCACGTCGACCAAACTTTCGTGGTTCTGCCAGCATCGCCAACGCACCTTCGAGTGTGATGGTGAAAATCTCGTCGTGTGTGCTGAGCGTGCGACTGTCTTTTGCCTTCGTGATGTATGGCCCGTAGCGACCACTTTGTGCGGTGATCTCCACGCCATCTGTTGGGTCGACCCCGATCACGCGTGGGAGTGCCAGCAGTTTCGTGGCAACTTCCATCGTGACCTCGGCAGGCTTCATCTCGGGAAACAACGAAGCAGTTTTGGGGTTCGGTGCGTTCTTGTCGTCGCTACGGTCGCCAAGTTGGATGTACGGCCCGAAACGGCCCGACTTCACATAGACCGGCATGTCGTCCAGAGAGCCGATTGGTTCGTCGTTGCTCGGCGCATCAAGCAGCTCGACGGCTTTGGTCACCGTGAGATCTTCCGGAGTGAGATCTTCGGGTACTCCGGCTGTTCGCTCCCCAGTGCGGACGTAGGGACCGTACTTACCTGGGCGAACTTCGATCATCTCTCCTGTTTGCGGATGGCGTCCAACGATGAAGCCGTTGATTTCGCGAGCATCAATGGAATCTTTCGCAGCCTCAGTAACCGGGAAGATTCCGGGAAGTTCCTTACCGTTGCCGAAATAAAACTCACGCAGCCATTTGCCGCGGTTGCGTTCGCCACGTGCAATCTCATCGAGGTCTTCTTCAACGAGTGCGGTGAATCGGTCGTCGATGATGCTGGAGAAGTGCTGAGTCAGAAGACGTACGACGGCGAATGCAGTCCAACTAGGAACGAGCGCTTGCCCCTTTTTCCATACGTAGCCCCGGTCCACGATGACTTTCAAGATGCTGGCGTAGGTGGACGGCCGACCGATACCAAGCTCTTCAAGTTTTTTCACCAGTGTCGGTTCGGTGTAGCGCGCAGGAGGAGTAGTGGTGTGGCCAACTGCCGTGAGTTCGGCAACAGAAACCTTGTCACCGACTTTGAGCACCGGCAAGATTGCTTCGGCATCTTCTTCGCCTTTGTCTTCATCAAGTTCTTCGTACACGGCTCGGTAGCCGGCAAAGGTGATTGTGGTTCCACTCGCACTGAACTCGCAGTCGGCAGTATCGGTGGTGCGCGCCTGTGCACTCAAACGCAAGGTGAGCGTGGTGCCGTTGGCGTCTGCCATTTGCGACGCCATGGTGCGCTGCCAAATCAAGCGGTATACGTTGAGTTCTGTTGCATTGAGTTCGCTACGCAAACTGTCGGGTGAACGTAGCGGCAGGGTTGGTCGAATTGCCTCGTGGGCTTCCTGTGCGTTTTTCACCTTGGACTTGTAGGTGCGCGGTTCGGCAGGGACAAAGGAGGCCCCGTAGACGGTGCCTATCTCGGCACGCACGGCAGCAATGGCATCGTCACTGAGACCGACGTTGTCGGTACGCATATAGGTAATGAAGCCCGACTCGTACAACCCTTGCGCAATGCGCATGACTTCGCCGGCGCTGAGGCGCAGCTTGTTGCCGGCTTCCTGTTGCAGCGAACTTGTGATGAACGGGGCTTTTGGTGACTTTCGGTAGGGCTTTTCGTCAATCGAACGCACATGCAGGTCGTCACCCGTCAATGCAGCCGTAAGTTCATCGGCTCGTTCCTTGGTGATGACGGAAACGCCGTCACGAGCCACGCCTTTGCTGTCAAAGTCGCGTCCAGATGCCACGCGCATGCCATTGAGGGAAGTCAAGATGGCCTTGAAGGATGGTGCCGTGGCAGTGACTGCTGCTAAGTCCCAATAGTCGGCGACGACGAAGTCCATGCGTTCTTGTTCACGCTCAACGACGAGTCGAATGGCGGGGCTTTGTACTCGTCCCGCAGAAAGACCACGGTTGACCTTGCGCCACAAGATTGGTGACAGCGTGTAACCAAAGAGTCGGTCCAGCACTCGGCGTGCCTCGGCTGCGTCAACGAGTTGCTGATCGATGTCGCGTGTATTGAGTACGGCAGCATCAATTGCGCTACGGGTGATTTCGTGGAACACCATTCGCTTTACGGGCACCTTCGGCTTCAGGTATTGCACCAGGTGATAAGAGATCGCCTCGCCTTCGCGGTCTTCGTCGGTTGCAAGGTAGAGCTCGGACGCACTCTTCAGTGCCGCCTTCAGATCACGTAACACCTTGCCGCCGCGCTCGGTGACCTCATAATTAGGAGTGAAGTCGTTGTCGACGTCGACTTGCAGCCCCGACTTGGGAAGATCCGCAATGTGACCGACCGAGGCATGAACGTCGTACTCGTTGCCGAGCAACTTGCCAATGGTCTTGGCCTTAGCAGGGGACTCAACAATGACGAGAGGTTTAGACATGCAGCAGTATTCCGTTGTAAGACATTGAAGTCGGGCAGTCAAGCACCCGAAATGGAAATTTCCAACTCGGTAGCGTGAAAGTCATAGTGCATAACGCTTTGAGCGAACTTGGGTGGAACGAAACTTTTCTTCGCGCACTCCACAATTCGATTACCCCAAGTGACGAACAACTCATCGGACGCGTGAACCGAATTGACCGCGGGTGGAGCACATTTCTCTGTGTGCCACTCGGTGTTGCCCACGAAAATGAATCGTTGCGTGAGTGTCGTGTGCGAAACATTGGGGCAGATGTTGCAGTTGGTGACTGGGTGTTGGTGTCGGAAGATGGCGAGCGAATTCTTTGTGTCGTACCCCGGCAATCACGACTTGTGCGTCGCGCATCATCCGACGCAATGCGTGCCGAGGCCCAAACCATCGCCGCCAATATCGATGTGGTGTTTCTCGTTCATGGGTTGGATACTCCACCCAATGAGCGTCGGCTGGAGCGCGAACTGGTGCTGGCGTTTGATTCGGGTGCTCGCCCAGTCATCGTGCTCACCAAATCCGACACGGCAGATGCGGGTACTGCTTTGACTAGTCGTGACATCATCACGGGCATCTCCACGGGTGTACCTGTGCATGTGGTGAGCAGCATGACCGGAGAAGGACTAGATGCACTCCGTGCTTATGCGCACAATGGTGAAACATTGGCAGTGCTGGGGGCCAGTGGTGTCGGCAAATCCACTTTGATCAATGCTCTTACGGGCACCGACTCGCAAGACACCGGTGCGATTCGTGTCGCTGACAAACGCGGTCGCCACACCACCACCGCGGTGGACTTGGTGCCGCTACCCGAACAAGGCTGGTTGATCGATACGCCAGGTGTACGCGCAGTGAGCTTGTGGACGAGTGGCCACGGAATCGAGCGGGCGTTCGCAGATGTCTTCGCGTTGGCTGAGCAGTGCAAGTTTCGTGATTGCAAACACGAAGCAGAGCCAGGCTGTGCGGTGCAGGCTGCCATTGCTGCCGGCACGCTGAACACTGCCCGCTTGGAAAGCATGAAGCGCTTGGTGGCCGAGGAAGCCGAGTTAGAACACGACCAACTGCAGCGGTCCCGGCGCGACCGCTAACGGGTAACTAGAGGGTTCCCTTGCATAATTGGTCAAGCACGGTTTGTGCCCGTTGACGAATTGCGTCACCATCGGCAAGCTTTTGTGCAGCCCGTATCTGGGTGGACATCCGCGGATTCTTCACGAAACGATCGGCATGCCGCAACATAAAGTCCCAATACAGGGTGGTGAACGGGCATGCATCGTCGCCAACGCGCTTGGTGCGGTCATACGTGCAGCCTTTGCAGTAGTTGCTCATGCGATCGATATAGGCACCACCAGCGGCATACGGCTTGGAGGCCATCTTGCCGCCGTCTGCGTGCAACGACATTCCAATCACGTTCGGTACCATGACCCACTCGGCGGCATCGACGAATGAATCCCACATCCAGCGAGTGAACTGTTGCGGATGTATTCCAGCAATGAGTGCAAGATTGCCCAGCACCATGAGTCGCGGGATGTGATGTACCCAACCACGAGTCTGTAGATCACCCAAAATGCCAGACACACAATTCATGGATGTTGTTGCCGCACCAGTGAAGACCGGCGGTAGGTCAAGTTGCGCATCAAGGTCGTTGAGCGCTGCATAGTCGGGCATCCAACGCCAGTACAGATTCCACACGTACTCACGCCAGCCAATGATTTGACGAATGAAACCCTCTGCCGAATTGATCGGCACGCGACCAGCACGAAACTCTTGCTCCACGCGGTCACACACTTCACCCGGCAACAACAAACCCAGGTTGAGATACGGCGACAGCACGGAATGGGCCAGATGCCAGTTGCCCTCGAGCATTGCATCCTCGTGCGGGCCAAACATCGGTAGAACACGAGTAATGAAGAACTCAAGACGCTCCAACGCCCCTGCGCGCGTAGTGGCCCAGACGTCAACTGGTACCGGCCAGCGGTCATGGCCGTCTTTCGGTGGGCGCTCCCGGTTTTGTTCGTCGTAATTCCACTCACCACCCGCTGGCTCCTGCGCATCCATCAGGTAACCGAGTCGACGTCGCTGCCAGCGATAAAAATCCTCCATCTTGAACGACTTGCGCGTATCTGCCCACGTTGCGAATGCAGTGGGATGAGTGAGGAACTGATTACTTTGCACCACGTCGCAACCCAGCTCACTGACGAGTTGTCGTGCAGCGACCGAGTTGGGCTCCGTTACGACGATTCGACTCGGTGCGTACGTTGCTTGATGTGCGCTCACCCCCGCCCGCATCGAAGGAGCATGTTGGTGATCGACTGCAAAACCTTCGACGCGTAGTTCTTCTGCGAATGCTTCAATGGCGCGAGTGATGAGCGCAACCCGTGCTGGGTGCCATGGTCGGGATTGGATCTTGTCGTCGGCAGTGATGAGCAACACACGATGCGATTCGGGCGTGGCAGTGGCCAGCGCACCGATGGCACGATTGAGTTGATCACCGAACACCCAAACAGTCGTGCTTGGTGCCATGTGGCTGACGCTACTCGTCGACCAACTCGTACTCCGTTGCGAAGGTTGCACTTCCAACGATGCGATGTGCTCCTCCGAGCCAGCGCAGTGATGTCAGCAGTAGGGAGGTATTCGGTTGGAGACTGATTCGAACCGTGAGTGATGTCTGGCGTAGCGACACACTCCAGCGGGCATCACTGCGGCCTGAAGTTTCCACGGTGAGCGCAATAGTTTCTTGGGCTTGTGCAAACGAAGCAGCCTGACTGGCTTGCCTCCCTGCATCACGCGCCAGAGCATCCGCTAGGAGTTGGTCACGCACGAGGCCAGTCACGTCGAACATCGCGACGATGAGCAGGATGAACAACGGAAGTATGAG
>JBEDEI010000048.1:0-3638 GCA_041175765.1 Actinomycetota bacterium
GCACCGGCCGACTTCATACGGCGCGTATTGGTGGATGCTCTTTCGGTGCGAGGCGTCATCGTCGGCGAAGACTTCCATTTCGGACACAAACGTGCAGGCAATGTGTCACTTCTGCGCGAAATGTCCCGGGTTCACGACTTTGAGGTGCTTCCGCTGCAACTCGTCCCACGTGCCGATGGTGTCGATGAGCCCGTCAGCAGTACGGCGATTCGTCGCGCGCTCGCCGGTGGCGACGTGCGCCGCGCCGCAGTGATGCTTGGCCGCCCGCATGAGGTACGCGGTGTGGTGGGCCCCGGTGACCAGCGTGGGCGCACCATTGGCTTTCCAACGGCCAACGTCGTGGTGGACCATTCGTTGTGTGTGCCTGCCGATGGGGTGTATGCAGCACGCGTCACCATTGAACACGTCGACGGCTCGCTGGGCGCCACACATCTGGCGGCGGTCAACCTGGGTCGACGCCCCACATTTCACGAACGTGCCGAGCACTCGCTATTGGAAGCGCATCTACTTGATTTCACGGGTGATTTATACGGACGGCGTTTACGTGTGCACTTTCAGGAGTTCTTGCGTGGTGAGCGCAAGTTCACGGGTGTCAATGAGCTGCAGGCACAACTACAGCTCGACATTGCGCATGCCCGTACTGCACTCGGATAGACCGCGTCGTCGCGCGCGTTATCGCGTGGCGTACAACGTGGTGCGCTGACGCAAAGGTCGCCCGAGCGGTGCGACTAGATCAGCAAACTCCGCCGGTGTCATTCCTTGGCCGTGGCTTGCACCAGCGGCACGGGAGATGTTTTCGTTCATGAGTGTGCCGCCGACGTCGTTGCAACCTGCTTGTAGCAACTGACGAGTACCGCTTACACCGATCTTCACCCACGACGCCTGAATGTTGTTGATCGCACCACGGTATGCAAGTCGGGCAATGGCGTGCACGAGCAACGTTTCGCGGAAGGTGGGCCCACGTCGCGACTTGTGTTGCAGGTAAATCGGCGACGCCATGTGCACAAATGGCAACCCGACGAACTCGGTGAAGCCGCCCGTTTCGTGTTGCAATGCTCGTGTGCGCACGATGTGCTTTGCCCAGGCATGCGGTGATTCGATCGAGCCGAACATCATCGTCACGTTGGATCGCAAACCAACGGCGTGCGCTGTGCGATGGGCCTCCAACCATTCTTCGCTATTCACCTTGTCGCTGCACAACACTGCGCGCACATCATCATCCAAGATTTCTGCCGCGGTTCCCGGCAGCGATGACAGCCCTGCTTGCTTCAATCGTGTGAGGTACGAAGCCAATGATTCATCAAGACGCTTGGCGCCTTCGGTGACTTCGAGAGCGGTGAACCCATGTACATGAATGTTTGGCGCTGCAGCCTTCACGGCGTGCGTGACATCGACGTAGTAGTTGCCGTCGAAGTCCGGGTGAATGCCGCCCTGCAGCGTGACCTCGGTGGCGCCAAGTTCGTACGCTTCGCGCACACGTTCGGCGATGTCGTCGAGTGTGAGCAAGTACGGAGTGCCACGCAAGTTGAGGCTGAGTGGCCCCTTTGAAAAGCCACAGAATTTGCACTTGAAGGTGCACACGTTGGTGTAGTTGATGTTGCGATTGTGCACCCATGTGACGTCGTCGCCGGAAACTTGTCGCCGCAGGTCGTCGGCGGCTTGGGCGACGGCAATCACTTCTGGGCCACGTGCGCGGAACAGGGCAACAATTTCCTGCTCGCCGAGTTCATCCCCGAGTGCCACGCCGCGCAAGACTTCACCGACGGGGCCATGCAGTTTGCGAGCGCGCGCGGCGATCGTTGGTCTGATCCCCACCAACTGAGGTGGGGGATTGTTGGCGCCTGAATACCACTGGGTGGAGCGGTGACCGACGAGCACCACTTCGGCACCATCCTGCTCCACGTCGGCTGCGGTAACTTTCTCGGGCCACAGCGCACCTGGGTCGTCACGACCCATGCCTTCGGCGTCGCTGCGGTCGAGCACGCGAAAGCGCAGCGACGCATCAATCCACTGGGGTGCCGCACTCAAGCCAATGTCGGCGATGTATTCGGGATACACAGTGAGACGCGGGGCAAGGGCTCGCCCGGCAGCCTCGGTGACATCGCGCAAGCGATCCAATGCGGGCCACGGACGCTCGGGGTTGACGTGATCGGCGGTGACTGGCGAAACTCCACCCCAGTCGTCGATGCCAGCCGACAACAACTCGCTGAAATCGTCACTCAGGTTGGGTGGTGCCTGGAGGTGAATCTCGGGCGGCAGTATCAGTCGCGCTACTGCAATCGACCACAAATATTCATTGCCATCGCATGCAGGGTCGTGTTGCATGCCGGTGCGAGGTTTCGGCAAAAAGTTCTGCACGATTACTTCTTGCACGTGACCAAGGCCGGCGTGGCGGTGCCGCTCGTGGGATGCCGCAATGGCTTCGAGTGCGGCGATGCGATCAGCGCGAGTTTCGCCGATGCCCACCAAGATGCCGGTGGTGAACGGAATGTGCAATTCGCCGGCAAATTCCAACGTGTCGAGTCGGCGTTGAGGCACCTTGTCGGGTGCACCGCGATGACACTCGAGATCGTCGCGCAACGTTTCGACCATCATTCCCTGTGATGGCGACACTTGGCGCAGGAGGGCGAGTTCGTCTTTGTACAACGCACCAGCGTTGGCATGGGGGAGCAATCCTGTTTCGTCGAGCACCAACTTGGCCATGTCGTGCAGATAGTGCACGGTGGAGTCGTACTTGTGGTCACGCAACCAAGTGGCGGCGATGTCGTACCGCAACTCAGGGCGCTCACCCAGAGTAAACAGCGCTTCGTGACAGCCCTGCGCTGCACCTTGTTTGGCAATCGCCAACACTTGCTCGGGCGATAGGTACGGATGTTCGAGTCGGGCTGGTGGTTGGGCGAACGTGCAGTAGCCGCACTTGTCGCGACACAACATGGTGAGGGGAATGAACACTTTGGGCGAATAGGTGATGCGGGCGCCGTACTGCAGGTCGCGAATCTTGCGCGCGTCGCGCATCACCTCTGCAAGCGGTGCGTCAATGAGGTGCTGATGTTCCACGAATACCTTTCGCCACGCCAGGTTCCCCTGCCGTGAGATGCATTGAATCGTTCTGTCAGCACCCGATCGGGCGAGGCGCAAGTGTTAGAGGAGCGACCCGCTCGTATTCATCGAGCATTCACACCATAGCAACTATCGGTTGCCTAACGCACGGAACAGGGCTCGCACGTTGGCGCCATTGATCGGCACTCGGTTGCCCGTGCGCGAGATGAAACCCAGTTGCACGCCCGTAGAGGGGTCGAGCACGGTGAAGACCTGCTCGTGTCCGTGCGCATCGACGACCACATCAGTAAGGAGTGGCACATTCGCGGATTGCAACAGTTCCTGCATGTATCCCGCGTTGAGCACCTCGATTGCGATGTGCTGTACACCCGAGCCGTGTTCTTGGAGGTGGGCATCCACTGCTTTGTCACCCGGACCCACCAACACGATGGTGACACCGCCGCCTTCAGCGACGATGATGCCGGCGTCATCGGTTGGCGTCGCCGAGAAGCCAATTGAAGAAAGAAATGTCGCGGCAGCCGCAAGGTTGGCGACGGCGACCACCACGTGATCAATACGACAGGCAACGGCGTCAAGTG
>JBEDEI010000049.1:0-2607 GCA_041175765.1 Actinomycetota bacterium
GACTGGCACGAGGACCAGCGGGCTCTTGTATGCGCCCGGCGTCAATGGAAGCCTGGACTGACCCAACGATGAGCTGCACTCCCAGGTCGGCCACGGTGCGATCGCGAAACTCGATGACTTCCGGGAAGTTGTGCCCCGTATCAATGTGCATGACGGGGAACGGCACCCGGGCAGGGGCAAAGGCTCGCACGGCCAGGTGCAGCATGACCACCGAGTCCTTGCCGCCCGAAAAGAGCATGACGGGGCGCTCAAACTCGGCCCCGACCTCCCTGATGATGGTGATTGACTCGTCAACCAGCCCGCGCAGCGCTGACTTCACAGCAAAAACACTACGCCAGGCTTGATGTCGGGCCGAGGCAGCCCGCCGACCCAGAGTTGGCCATCGGTAGTTGGCACCCACCCAGCGTTTCTTCTGCAAATGCCAAGCGTGTTATTCTCTGGCTGCGCCACATGGCGCACCACTCACAACCAAAAGGGGAGCACGAATGAAACGACGAAAGGTACTTGCTGCAGCATTTGCGGCGGCGGCAATGTTTGTCGCTGCGGCTTGCGGTGGCGACGACGCCGCCGAAGAGGTCACGGAAGAGACCGAAGCGGCAACCGAAGAAGCGGCGCCAGCCGAGGACTACAGCATGGTCAAAGCTGCTGTCGTCTACATCACCACTCCTGGTGACAAGGGCTGGAGCTACATGCATGACCAAGGCATCGCACAGATGGAGAGCGAACTTGGCATCGAAGTGACACGTCTTGAATTGGTGCCAGAAGGTGCCGAAGCGGTCGCTGTGTTCGACAAACTGGCACGCGATGGCTACAACCTGATCATGGGTACCTCGTTCGGCTACATGGATCCAATGCTCGAAGTCGCAGCCAAGTATCCAGATGTGTGCTTCCAGCACGCTTCGGGTTACAAGAATGCCGACAACATGGGCAACTACTTCGGCGCGATGGAAGAAGCGCGTTACCTCTCGGGTATCGCAGCAGCATCCTCGAGCGCGAGTGGCAAGCTCGGTTACGTCGCAGCCTTCCCGATTCCTGAAGTGTTGCGCGGTATCAACGCATTCGCGCTCGGTGCGCGTTCGGTGAACCCGGCCGCAACCGTGCAAGTGGCGTGGACTTCCACGTGGTACGACCCAGCAAAAGAAAAAGAAGCAGCACAGTCGTTGCTTGCCGCTGGTGCAGACGTACTCGCCCAACACCAGGACTCAACAGCTACTGGTGAAGCGGCCAAGGAAGCAGGCGCGAAGTGGGTTGGTTACAACTCCGATGTCGCAGCTGCCGACTTCCCTGACACCTGGCTCACCAGCCCGAAGTGGAACTGGGGACCGCACTACGTGAAGTTGGGTAAGGATGTTGCTGCAGGTACCTGCGACAACTCGCCTTACTACGGCAACATGGCCGATGGCATGATCACCCTTGGTACCTATGGTTCATCCGTGAGCCAAGCAACCCAAGACTTGATCGCCGAGAAGGCCGCCGCCATCATCGATGGCTCGCTCTTGCCATTCACCGGTCCGATCAAGGACAACGAAGGCAAGGAACAGATTGCCGCAGGTGCCAGCGCAGCGCTGGGCGACTTGCTTGGTCAGTCGTACCTTGTTGAAGGAGTCATCGGCTCCGCAAAGGGCTGACGAATTTAGTACTTCGCAATAAGGCGCCCACCTCGCATCAGCGGGGTGGGCGCTTTGCGTTGTATGGCAAACTTGGGTTCCGTGACCACAGCACTGTCGGCCCTTGCGGTCACCAAACGATTTCCTGGTGTGATCGCCAACGACCGCGTTGATTTTGCACTTGCGCATGGCGAAGTGCACACGCTGTTGGGGGAAAATGGTGCGGGTAAGAGCACGCTGGCCTCGGTGCTGTGCGGCTTGTACCGACCCGAGGAGGGTCGAGTACTGCGAAATGGATCGGAGATTCGTCTCAACAGTCCGCGGGACGGCTTGGCACATGGCATCGCAATGGTGCATCAACACTTTCGTCTGGTGGACGCTTTCACCGTGGCAGAAAACGTGGTACTCGGACACAAATCGTTGTCGTTCGTGTTGGCGACGTCGGAGGTGGAAGACAAAGTTGCGGCGATCACCCAACAGTTCGGATTGCCCCTCGATCCACGGGCTCGTGTCGGCGAGTTGTCGGCCGGGGAACGTCAACGAGTAGAAATCGTCAAGGCGCTGTATCAAGGTGCAGAGGTCTTGCTATTGGATGAGCCGACGGCACTCTTGGCTCCACCAGAAGTGGAGCAGTTGTTCATCACCGTGCGCGCCATGACCCATGCTGGTAAGTCGGTGGTGTTTGTGAGCCACAAATTGGGAGAGGTGGTCGACATTTCGGATCGCATCACGGTGATGCGTGCTGGCAAGGTCACCGGTTCTGTACAACGGGGCGAGGCCGATGTTCGCCGCCTGGCAGAACTCATGGTGGGTCGTGAGATCAACATCGTGCCGCGCCGCGCCAAATCGCCTATGGGCGATGTGCTGCTTTCGGTTTCGCAGTTGCATGTGCAACGAGACGGCGCGGATGTGCTCACCGACATCAACCTCGAGGTGCGTGGTGGTGAAATCGTGGGCATCGCAGGTGTGGCGGGCAATGGGCAACGCGATTTGGCTGAAG
>JBEDEI010000050.1:0-8335 GCA_041175765.1 Actinomycetota bacterium
GTGCTGCCCGACATCGTGCGCCCTTGTTCGTCAACCAGGAACACGCGATCTGCATCGCCGTCGAATGCCAAGCCGACATCGAATCCGCCAGCCAACACCCGTGCTTGCAAGTCACGCTGATTCGCGGGTTGGATCGGGTCGGCGGGATGGTTGGGGAACGTGCCGTCCAACTCGCCGTACATCACCTCGAGTTCGATCGATGACAGGCGATCGAACACAGCCGGCACTACGAGACCGCCCATGCCGTTGGCGGTATCGGCGACCACTCGCAAAGTGCGCAATGAAGACACATCGATGAACGACAACACATGGTCGACGAAGTCCGACAGCAGATTTCGTTTGCTGACCTTGCTCGCATCGCCCACAATGTTGGTCGTCATCGCCACGCGTGCGAGCTCGCGCACTTCGCTCAAACCGCTCTCAATGCCGATCGAACGAGCACCGGCAGAACACATTTTGATGCCGTTGTACTGCGCCGGGTTGTGTGATGCGGTGAACATCGCCCCTGGCAGGTGCATCTTGCCACTGGCGTAATACAACAAGTCGGTGCTCGCCAAACCCAAGTTGACCACCGATGCACCACACGACGTCACACCCTCTTCGAACGCCGCCACAAGCCCCGGGCCCGACGGACGCATATCGTGGGCGACGACGACCGAGGTGGCCTTGGTGAACTGCACGAACGCCACACCAAAGGCGCGCGCCAGCGACTCATCGAACTGGTCGGGCACCGTGCCGCGCACGTCATACGCCTTGACGATTGCATCCAGGTTCGGCATCTGATTCAGACTAGTTATAGCGAGGAAACTCGCGAGTTGCGTCGCCATCGCACGAGCACGACGACCCCTGCGATCGTAAGCACGTAGGCAAACACATCCAAAAATGACCAACCGAAATTCAATGTCACGTTGTTCGTCGTCGGCACCACCACCATCATGTTCGGCGCGACGCGATACGGGCCCTTTGCCCCCGACGCATCCCAGTTCGGGAAATAACTCGTACGCACGAGAATTGGCGTACCAACTTTGTCCACCGTAAACGACACGCTGCTGCGACCTTGCACCACGTTGGTCACCACTGCCGGCGCGAAGGCGACAGGAACGATCGGTTCCTCGGGCACCACGATGTCGACACGCCGCGAAGATTCAGCCGGGTCGCCGATACGACGATTGAAGTCGATACCGACGGAGATGCGTTGCCACTCATCGGGGCCGTCAGCAGCGGGAAGTGCCATCCAGTCGTTGGGATTCTGAAACCAACTCGTGCCGATTTCCAGCCAACGCTCCTTGGCATCGCCGACGTGCGACATTGCTGATTCGTCATCGACACGGGCGTTCACAACGACGGGTTGCACGGTCAACGGAGTCACGAGATCACTTTCGGCGACCTTGTAGATCACCCACGGCCCTGTGCGAGCAATCTCGGTGAGATCTGGCTGGGCGGAAGCTTCGCGAACGGCTTCGGGGGTAAAGCCCATGTAGTAACGAACACCGAGTTCTTGCAAGTAGCGCACACCGATTGCGGCGTTGTTGTCGTCGTACCGCAACTCGCGCACCGGATTGCTGCTTTGTTTCGACATTGCAGCAGCAGTAATGAAGTGATACGGCGTCGTGCCGGAGGCTTCGAAGAACAGCCCCTCCATCGAACCGATGCACCCGTCGGTCCAATGCGGCAACAGCATGAGGCCCATCGTCGTGCCGTACTTGTTGGTTTCGCCGCTGTTTTCCCACAACGCACGGCCGCAGCCCAGTTGCGGATTTTCACCGATTTGTTTCATCGTTTCGATCAGCGCCCGATACTCGCCGTAGGCACTCTTGCCTTCGTAACCGGTGAAGTTCCAACGCGCCCAACCATCGACGAAGCCGTCGTTGGACGCCGGCTGGGTGAACGGACCGATGCCGTATCGCTGACTGCCGTCTTGCGCAGTACGCAGCGATCCGAACGGCAGCTCCTGGAAGCGGAACCCAATCACGCCGATGCACACGATTGATACCGCGACTGCAGTAGCAAGATTGAATTTCAATCGTCCGCGTGGGGATGGTGCGAGTGTCTGCACTTCGCCAGTTTTGGCAACGAGTGCCGCCGCGCGCTCCAGCGTGGCGAAGCGTCCGGCGGCGACCACGATTTCATAGATTCCCACCATCATGAGCCAATAACGAAGCAGATAAAAGAACGGCAGGATGCGCGGGTTCCACAGCAACCCAATCACGGGCAGGCTCTCGCGCGCCACGAATACACCGATTGCCAGAATCACCCCATAGATGCCGAGCCACGATGCGACCGTGCTGCGCCGCCAGAGTGCCGCCGAAAAGCCCACGAGAGCACAGACGGCAATGAACACATCGAACAACGTGTGTAGGGGAAAGAACATGTCCACGAACGATTCGCCGTAACCGGTGGGCTGTGGCTCGTACTTCATGTCGGTCATGTAGGCGTGGTTGAGCACGAAAGGCACCACCCAGAACGACGAAAGCAAAGTGGCAACGCCGATCACCGGTGCTCCAAACTTCCACTTCGCCGGGTCGCGATACATCGCCAGGATGAGCAGATAGCCGAGGAAGGCAAACAACAACACGATGCCGTGTGAAAGTGCAGCCAGCGCAAGCAGCACGGTGGAGGTGATGCGTAGCGATTCGGTTTCCAATGCCCGGAAAAACACGCCGAAGCCGAGCACGGTGAAGGCGAGCGCTATCGAAAAGGAAAACTCCCCCGCCATGGTGGAGGCGATGTTGCCGCCATAAATCGTGAAACTCTCATCAAAGAGAAACACCGTGCTGGCCACGACCAGCAACTCGGGAATCGGAAACACCAGACGAGCAAGTCGCGCAAACAACCATGTGCACAGGGGCAAGGCAAGCAGACCAGCAACGGCAACGAGTTTCAGGGCGATGCCATACGGCAGCAGGATGTCGAGCGCCAGGATGAACAGTGCCGGCAGCACCATGTAGAAGCGGTAGATCGGCAGACCCGAATACCAATCGTTGCTCCATCCCGAAAGTCGGAACGACGTAAG
Source organism: Actinomycetota bacterium (assembly GCA_041175765.1). Taxonomy (GTDB): domain Bacteria; phylum Actinomycetota; class Acidimicrobiia; order Acidimicrobiales; family Ilumatobacteraceae; genus F1-60-MAGs027. The sequence goes on from JBEDEI010000050.1 coordinate 3,014, forward strand.
GAGATGATCGCGAAGGTACGCCGGGCCGTACACATGAGCGCCCATGTCGCCACCGGTCGGTGTGTTGTTGCGAAAGATGAGCGAAGGTTGCAGGGTGAAAAACACCATCAATGTGGTGATGATGATCAACGATGCCGCAAGTGCCAACTGCACGCGCCGCTCAAAAAAGATGACCTGTCGCGGTGCGATGGTGGTTTCGGCAGACATGCGTGAGCGTGAGGTGGTTAGGTCAGGGCAAGAAATGCCAGGCCCGTCGCATTGAACGCTAGGTGCGCCACGACCGACATGCCAAGACGCTTGGTCATGTGAAACGCAAGACCAAGCACCACGGCGAACGAAAAGAGGCCCGGGAGTTCGGCCACTCGACCGTGAATGGCGGCAAACCAAGCGGCGGTAATGAGCAGCGCTGCCACATCATGCACACGACTTTGCAAGCCAGCCTGCACGAAACCGCGGTAGACCAGTTCCTCCACGAGCGGTGCCCCAATCACCACGATGAGCGCCAGCACGACGAGCCAGACACCCTGTGCTGAGTCGTACAAACTGCGGGCGCGCTCCTCCACGTTGGAGACATCGAACTGCTCGGGGAACAGCAGACGAAATGGCCAGGTCACGAGACCAACGAGGAGTACCTGGCTGAGCACACCAATCGGCACCCCCCACAAATCCACCACACGAAATCGAAAACGAAAGTCGTCTGCGAAAGATCGTGTGCCCGCACGACGGGAGAACACAACCAACAACACGAGCTGTGGCACCCACAACGTGAGTGCACCTGCAAGCAAGAACCATGAAGGTTGCTCAGCGACCTTGTCAGAGATATCGAATACGGCAACCAGGAGAATCTGCAGTGCCGTCGCAACGACGTACGCCGCTATCCAACCACCGATGAGCCAGGCGAAACTGAAGCGCACACGCGGAGTCGTCGCATGCGACACTTCGTGGGCAAAAATACGCTGTCCATAGGGGCGCTCACCAAACGGCGGATCCCAGGTGGGACGTGACACGTGGCTTTAGCCAGCGAGCTGGCTGGGCAGAACCACGCGAAAACGGTTGCGGCGATCTTCCAGACGCCAGCCGTTCGGCGCGGAAAAGCGTTGGCCGTGGCGCTCGCAAAGGTCGTATGCGTGAGGGTCGACGCTGTCGGTGAGGTCATCGATCCACACCGTTGCAGTTGCGTATTGATAGGTCAATGTCATGCTGGCCGACTCGGTGCAGCACGCTCGCGAACAACGACGACGCATGTGACCAAAGTACCGATTTTTCGGTGGTTGTCGGTGGATACCCGACGGTGCACACGCCTTAGCATGACGACATGGCGAACCTCCCTCCACCGCCCCCACCACCATCGCGTCGACCAAAGTTTTCGCGCGACAAGTTGCGTCCCAATGCAGACGGCGAGAAGTCGGGCATGCCCCGTTGGGCAATCTGGGCGTTGATTGCCGGAGCCGCCGTCTTGATCGTCGGCCCTCGTTTGATGCCAACACCCGAACAGACGGAGTTGACCTACACCGAGTTCCTCGCACTCGTTGAGCGTGGGGACGTGCGCGAGGTGACCATCAACAATTTGAACAACCGAATCACCGGCACGTTGGCCGACTCGCGCGACTTCGTGACCACGGGTGCCAACACACTGTCGGACGCCGACGAACAACTCCTGAAGACCAAGGGTGTCGACTACGACTTTGCGACTCCGCAGGGCAACTTCTTCACCAACATCATTCCGATTTTGCTGCCGTTCTTTCTCATCATGGGCTTCTTTTTGTGGATGCAACGGCGGGCGATGGGTCAAGCCGGCAACATCATGTCGATTGGCCGCAGCCGTGCCAAGCCGTACCAGGCCGACAAGCCCTCCACGACATTCGCCGACATCGCCGGATACGACGGAGTAAAACAGGAAATCCGCGAAGTCGTTGACTTCCTCAGAATGCCCGAGCGATTCAAGGAAATTGGTGCACGCGTGCCCAAGGGCGTTCTGCTGGTGGGGCCCCCGGGCACCGGCAAGACACTGTTTGCGCGTGCGGTAGCAGGTGAAGCAGGAGTCGGATTTTTGTCGGTCACCGGTTCGGATTTCATGGAGATGTTCGTTGGCGTTGGTGCCTCACGAGTGCGCGACTTGTTCCAGCAAGCGCGCAAGATGGGGCGAGCCATCATCTTCATCGACGAAATCGATTCGATCGGTCGCAAACGCGGTGCCGGACTCGGTGGTGGCCACGACGAACGCGAGCAGACCCTCAATCAAATGTTGTCAGAGATGGATGGCTTTGAATCGTCCGAGGGTGTAGTGGTGATGGCCGCGACGAACCGACCCGACATCCTGGATGCCGCGCTACTGCGCCCCGGTCGTTTTGATCGCCAAATCATCGTCCCGCTGCCCGAGGCAGAAGAGCGTCACGCCATTTTGAAAGTGCACTCCACCGGCAAACGGATGGGCGCCAACGTCGACCTCGAGACAATGTCCAAGGCAACACCCGGCATGAGCGGTGCCGACCTTGCCAACCTGGTGAATGAAGCCGCGCTCATCGCGGTGCGTCGTGGGTCGACGGAGATCGAACGCATCGACTTCGAAAATGCACGTGATCGCGTGGTCATGGGAGCGCGTCGCGAAAGTTTGGCCCTGAACGCAGAAGAAAAGCGCGCGGTGGCCTTTCACGAGGGCGGACATGCCGTGTTGTCCACGGTGCTACCCAACAGTGATCCTCTCCACAAGGTGACGATTCTCCCGCGCGGCATGGCGCTGGGTGTCACATGGAGTCTTCCCGAGGAACGTCATACCTACTCGCGGGAATACTTCCTCGACATGATCTGCAAGGCAATGGGTGGACGAGTTGCCGAGTCAATCGTGTTCGGCAGCCTGAACAGCGGTGCGGCAAACGACCTCGAACAAGCCACGTCAATTGCACGACGCATGGTGCGGGAGTGGGGCATGAGTGACGCAGTCGGCCCCATGGCCTGGTCGGGTCAACAGCAGGTGTTCCTCGGCGAAGACCTGATGACGTCGGGTCGCGAGTACAGCGACGAAACGGCGCGCAAGATCGACGACGAAATCGCCCGCATCCTGCGCGAGCAAGAAGAACGTGCGCGGATAACGCTGATGAAGCACCGACGCGGATTGGATTTGGTCGCCGAAGCATTGTTGGAACAAGAAACCGTCGATGGGGCCACGGTGGCAAAACTGATTCAGCAGGGGCTTGGCGCTCCGACCATCCACGAAAAGACGCCGGAAAAAAAGCCTGACGCGGTTGATCCTGAGCGCGATTAGCCGAGTCGCACAGCACTCGCCTGCCGATACCGCAGCGAATACTGCAGCATCACGAAGGCGTTGAGCAGGGCGCACCTTGTTGCGGGTCGCGACATCGCGCCATCGCCGCCCACACATCGGTAGCGCTGATCGGGCCGAGATGCCCGAAGTGCACCACGCCGTGCGCATCGGCAATCACGAGCGTGGGTACAGCGTCAATGCGATAGCGGTCATGTAGTGCGCGATCGGTGCCAAACTCCACTTCTTGCACGGCCACCTGATTGCTGGCCAACACCGCGGCCTTGCGCGCCACGTCGGCGCAGGTCGCACAGGTCGCAGAAGTAAACGCAACCACCAGCCAAGGCGTGGTGGGTTGCGCAAAGTCGGCACGGTTCAACTGCACGGGCACGACACCGCGCGGCTGTGTCGGAGCAGCAGTCGCGCCTCGCCGTCGCCAGGCGATGAGGAGAGCGACTGCAACGACAACCGCAACGACTACGAGACGCAGACCGAGTTCTGCCGTCGCGTCGAGCGAAAATTGCGTCGTGCTCATCGCGTGACCGATGCGTCCACGACTGCGACAAGTGGCGCGGCTCCGTTGATGGGCTGCTTGGCACCACGCGACGTGCGTCGCTGCACCACAATCGGCTCGGTTGCCGAAACAGAAACGGTGCCGAGTGCAGAATCGGCCGACAACATCACACCGGTGCTTGCTCCCGGAGCCAACGACACCTCTTCGTATCCCACGATGGGCACGTCCCCAGCGGGGCCCAGATACGAAATGCGAAAGATGGCGGGAATGGCACCCGGATTGAAGAGGCGCAGTGCGTCGTCGGCGGATGCTGCCACACCTGATGGCGCAATCCAGCGACGTGACGCACTTGGCGCCCCGAGCACGATTGCCGACGCAGTCGACTTCCCTTGTGTGCGAGTGCTCACGCGCTCGATTACAACCGACTCTGCTACCCCATCGGGAGTGGAGGCGACTGCCGTGTTCGATGAAATGATCACCGAGTATCGCCCGTCGGGCAAGGCGGTCAAACCCGTGGGGGCAAATTTGGTCACGCGTTTTGCCGGAGCAGTTACGGCGATGGGATCAATTGCCACACCAGCATCGTCAGCAAGAATGAAAGTGAGCTGTTGATCCGTTGCCGATGGGTTGTAGATGACGAACTCTTCGGCAACTGCGGGTGATTTTTCTCCGTCGGCAAAATACCAACGACCGCTCGTGGACGAGGCCGCCAGCGACATCGTGTAACCGAGCCGACCGCGACCCAAGTAGTGCTGAGAACGGCCGACGACCACACGACCCACAGAAGCGCGCACCGATACGGCAACTACCGCTTCGTTGCGTGCACCAAGGGACGCCATATCGAATACGCGCACCGACTGCGGTGGGATGACCACTCCCTTCAGCGACTGTGGGCTGCGCTCGCCTGCTGCCGTCACGAAGGTGACGGCCAAGATTGCCGAGTCGAGTGCCGGATTGGTCACCACTACTTGTTCGATGCTGTCGGCTCCGGTGAAGCCATCGGCCAAGAACCAATCGCCTGACGGAGTAGATGCACACGCAGTAACTGCGTTGCCGGCACGGTGCTTGGTGCGTTGCTCGACGGCAAGTGGTGCACCTTGCGACTCGACCATGGCCGATACGAACGGCGATGTGATGCCAGCGAGTGCATCGACTTCCAACGTGGAGCGGGGTGGAATCGCAAAACGCTGTTGGCGCGCAGCCGCATCCACCACGAAACGCGTGATGGTGCCACCCACCGGCGTTTCTCCGGCGTTGGAGATCACCAGTGTTCCACTCACTTGGTCATCGTTGCCGATGACACCCGGGCAAAACCAGGTCGAGGCCTTGGCATCGGCAAAGAACTCGGCAACCGCCGGTCGAACACTCGCTGTTTGCACTGCGTCGCTCTGCGCACGTTGGTCGACGAGCACCAACCCCGCCAAGGCCAGAAGTACCACGATGACTACGAGCGACTGCCGAAGTCGTCCGGCTCGTTGTGCAACGGTCGAAGTACTGCGACGCTCAGCCATCACACCGACACTCGCGATTCGGCATTGCGTTCCTGGTC
>JBEDEI010000051.1:0-8333 GCA_041175765.1 Actinomycetota bacterium
GTTGCACAGTACGCCGATCAACTCAATACGTTCGGACCACCCGAAAACTTCAAGAAAAAGAACGACATTCTCAACGAATGGTGCGCAAAAGTTGGTCGCAATCCGCACGACATCGAGCGCACCGTTGCGATTCGCCCAGACGAGGTGGAGAAGGCAGACGAATATGCCGCCGCTGGGGCCGATCACATCATTGTGATGCTGAGCCAACCATTCGACCTCAGCCCAGTGGAGAAGTTCATCGCTCAGCGTCGATAGCACCGACGTTCATCGCCTATGACTCGCTTGCTGCAACGCTCGGCGTTCGCCCGGCTCCAAGTAGCCAACATCTCGTCTGGTGTCGCCAACGGAGTAGTCATGATTACGGTGCCATGGCTGGTGTTGGAACGCACCGATTCGCCCGCGCGAGCCGGACTGCTCGCTGCTCTCGTCAGCTTGCCGGGCATCTTCGTATCGCCAGTCGTTGGCGGCCTCATTGATCGTGTGGGGCGTCGTGCTGTTTCGGCCATGTCGGATGTGTTCTCCTGCGCATCGGTTTTGCTCTTCGTTGTCGGCGAATCAATCACCGATCTGAGCTTTTTCTTCATCGCTGCGTTTGCAGTCCTTGGTGCGGTTTTCGACCCTGCCGGCTACACCGCCCGCAAGGCGCTCATCCCGAATGCAGCGGCATCGGCCGGCATGTCGGTTGATAAAGCCAATGGCCGCCACGAAGGCTTCTTCGCCGTCGGCTGGATGGTGGGGCCAGCACTTGGTGCTTGGTGCATCAGCTTTGGTGGCCCAACGCTTGCCTTTGCGTTGACGAGTGGGCTGTTTTTCTTGGCTGCTTTTGCCGTGCGTTCGATGCGTGTCCATGAACATCGTGGTTCCCACAGCGAAACTCACGAAAAGTTTTTTGCATCACTCCGTGGTGGTTGGTCGCTGCTGCGAGCAGACCGGGCATTGCTCACCTTCACACTCGGCCTCACCGTGTTGAGTGGGTTGTACATGCCCATCGACACGGTGATTTGGCCCACATACTTCGAGTCGAAGAACAATGCCGTTGGTCTTGGTGCAGTGATGTCATCGGTGGCGCTCGGTGTGGTGATTGGTGCCTTCGCCTACGGACGACTTGCAGCGCGAATTCGTACGGCCAAACTGCTGCGTGTGATCATTCTTATCTCCACTGCTGCGCTCTTGCCGATGGGATTCTTGCCATCAACGGCAATCTTTGCCGTGCTGGCGCTGGTCACCGGATTGGCGTGGGGACCGTTCAATCCGTTATGGAACACCGTGGTGCAGCAACGTGTCGATCCCGCTTCGCAGGGGCGAATCTACGGCCTGCAGATGTCATTGGTCTACGCCGCCCCGCCACTCGGTCAACTATTCGTCGGCTGGGGCATCGAAGCCTGGGGATTACGCGCCACATTCAGCGTGGTACTTGGTCTTTTTGCTCTGACTGCTGCGACCATTGCATCGCTGCGGTCACTCAGCGATTTATAGAGCTTTGCTTGCGGGTTTTGCCTGCGTCGCAACCGTTTATCTTGCCGCCGCCCAACACGCATGCGTTCCACTGGAGATGCGCTCAGGCAACTCAATGGTCGCCACTGGACCACTGCTCAATCCTTTTGCGTCGTACACCACGCAGTGTGATGTGTCGTTGGAGACATCCGAAGTAAATGTAATGAGCCATGCATCATCTTCGTCGCGTGCATCAGGCTTGCGGGCAACCACGGTCTCGCTGCCGAAAACTCCGTCACCAAACAACATCCGTTCTTCACGACCAGTGTGCACATCATGCTTGATGAGACCATCGAAGGTAAACATGCCTTTCGTCGGCACCACCGAATAGACATAGCGATAGGGCAGACCAGCTTGCTCCTGGGCAATCATGCCGAATTCGGTGATGGTGTCACTCAAATATCCTTCGCTCACGACACCCGTTCGCATATTGAATCGCCAGCGATACGCCCGTGACTGCATGGAATGTAGGTCAAGGAACCGGAACATACGCGCATCCACCGTCGCATCACTTTCGACTCGTGGCGATGGATCATCTTCGAAGTAGCCATCGAGCACCACCTCATCACCTTCCTCCCAGGCATTGATCCAGTGCAGAACGAACGTTGGACGGCACTCGAACCAACGAATCTCCGCAGATTGTCCGTACCGCGGGATGATGCCGATGCGCATCGGGCTGTCGCGGTGATATCGAGTTGCATAAATGCCGCGCGTCATCAGTTCGGAATCCCAATACAGCGGACAATCATTGAGGATGGAGTAGTTCGGAGTGAACGCCATGTCGTGCGGCAAACGCGCACCAGGCAACTCAATGGGCACATAGTGAGTCAACTCGCGTTCAGGTGACACCACCCCGTAATGCATGAATGGTGCAGTGGTTTGATAGTTGAAAAACAGTAACTCCCCGGTTCGCTGGTCCACTTTGGTGTGTGCAGAGACACCTGCCGTCGGAAATGCACCACGCCATGTTTCCTTTCCGAGATCCTCCAACGTGTGCGGGTCGAGGCAGTAGAGATCGCCGCACTGATAAAAACTCGAGAGCGCCACACCTGCATGCACCACGATGTCGGTGCTGGATGCATCCTTCATTTGTCCGCGTGCACACTTTCCATCGCGCAACGATCTGCTTGGTGGCTCAGCAAGCCCAGCCCATAGTGCGTGGCCCGTTTCCATCTCGGCACGCAGACCGTCGGTCTGCACGAAACGATTGCGATACTCCACCTCGCCCCCGCTGAACGACATCATGTGGATCATCCCGTCACCATCGAACGGGTGATAGCGCCCGATTGCAGTAAACAAGGGGTTCTCCGTGTTTCGCAGGTACACGCCGTTGAGTTCTCGGGGTATCGTGCCCGTCACGCGCAAGTCGCGGGAGGTGTGTTCCACTTTTTGTGGTCGCCACGCTCCGGTGCGATACGGATGGGCATCGTCAGACGGAAGGTCGGAGGTATAGGTGCGCACGAGCGTCACGACACGAGCGTAAACCCGCCGTCAACCACGAGCACCTGTCCGGTCATGTGTGGGTTACGAATGATGCCCAATACCGCCTCCGAACAGTCGCTCGCATAAGCAGAACGTTTGAGTGGTGACGCCTTGGCCACGAAGTTGTGCATCACGCCCCAGTCCTGCGTCCAAGGTGTTTGCACGAGTCCTGGTGCGACTGCGTTGCAGCGAACCGGCCCATACGACTTGGCCAACAACACCGTCATGTGATTGAGGGCTGCCTTGGTCATTGCGTATGCCATCGAACTCCCCACCGGCCGCACACCAGCGATGGAGGTGATATTCACGATGTTGCCATCATCACTTTTTTGTAAGTGCGGCAGTGCGGCCTTCGTCAACCACCAGGTGCCATACACGTTGACTTTGAAGGTTTTGTCGAAAATCTCGTCGGTCAATCCGTCAAGATCGCCGTGCGGCACCAGCGTGGTCCACCCGGCATTGTTCACCAAGATGTCGAGGCGACCAAAGCGATCGATGGTCTCGTTGATGAGCCGATGTCCCTGTGACTGATCGCTGATGTCGGCCCGCACGTACGCACCTGGCGTGGCAAGTTCTGCGGCAACTTTTTGACCTGCCGCCACGGAGCTCGCGGAGTTCACCACGACGTGTACACCAAGTTCGGCGAGGCGCCGAGCGGTCGACTCACCAATGCCGCTGGATGAACCCGTAACTATCGCAACTTTTCCACCAAGTTCTTCACTACCTGCGTGTGTGGCCATATGCCGACACTAGGCGCGCTGACGCCACTTTGTGACAGCGAAACGACCGACGAAAAAGACGATGGCTGCAACAACGACCCACTGCACCACCGCAATGTATGGCTCGACTTTCTCCCACTGATCGCCGAGAATCGCCCCTGCACCAATCAAGGCGGTGTTCCATATAGCGCTCCCCAGAGCGGTGTACAAAACAAACGGCACTATGTGCATCCGGCGCAAGCCGGCAGGTATCGACACCACCGATCGGATGAGCGGAACGCACCGACCCAGCAACACTGCTGCAACTGCATGGCGATCAAACCATTGCTCAGCGCGTGCCAAGTCTGCGGGTTTTACACCGAACCATTTACCGAACCGAGCAACGAATATAGCGAGTCGCTCTGGGCCGATGACCGCAGCAATGCCGTACAAAACGAGCGCTCCAATCACTGCACCGATCGTTGCGGCGACGATCATCACCACGACCGAGCCGTCTCCCCGTTGGGCTACGAAGCCCGCAAAGGGCAACACGATCTCCGATGGAATCGGTGGAAACACGTTTTCCAGGATCACCAGAAGCGCAACACCGACTGCACCAAGTCGCTCGATGACGTCTTGCACCCAGCCGGCAAGATCACTCAACACGAAGACCTACCGTAGTGGAGACCGCAGCGCTCTTAGCTGCGGCTCAGCTCTTTGCGATTTTTGAACTTTGCCGAGCGATAGTCCTTGTTCATCAAGGCGATGACATCCAGCGAGATTTCCTTCGGGCATGCGGCGGAGCACTCGCCATGGTTCGTGCACGAACCAAAGTGCTCATCCATCGTGTCGACCATCGCTTCGGCGCGCTTGAAACGCTCGGCTTGACCCTGCGGCAGCAAGTTGAGATGGGTGATCTTGGCACCGACGAATAAATTGGCAGCACCATTCGGGCAGGCAGCAACACAGGCACCACAACCAATGCACGCCGCCGCATCCATCGCCGCATCGGCAACAGGCTTGGGAACCGGAATCAGGTTGGCATCAGGTGCCCCACCAGTTGGTGAAGTGATGTAGCCACCCGATTCCACTATGCGATCGAATGCAGAACGATCAACCATTAGATCCTTGATGATGGGAAATGCACTCGCCCGCCATGGTTCAATCACGATCGTGTCGTTGCTCTGGAACGTGCGCATATGCAACTGGCACGTCGTCGTTGCACGCTGTGGGCCATGTGCCTGACCGTTGATCATGAGCGAACAGGTGCCACAGATTCCTTCGCGACAGTCGTGGTCAAACACAACGGCCTCTTTGCCTTTCTCAATGAGGTTCTCATTGAGCACATCGAGCATTTCCAAGAACGAAGCTTCGTCGGTTATCTCGTCAATCACGTGTGTTTCGAATTGTCCTTTGACATTCGGGCCAGCCTGTCGCCATACCTTCAGCGTGAGGTTCTTCAAGACGCGCGTCACTTGTAACTCCTCGTGGCCAGTTGCAGGGTTTCAAATGACAACTGCTCTTCGTGACGCTGCGAATTGTTGGCATCGCCCGTCCACTCCCAGGCCGCAACGTGGCAGAAGTTCTCGTCGTCGCGTTGTGCCTCGCCCTCTTCGGTCTGGTATTCCACACGGAAGTGCCCGCCCGCACTTTCTTCGCGTGTGAGCGCGTCTTTGCACATCAACATGCCCAACTGGAAGAAGTCATCGACTCGGCCGGCTTTCTCCAGTGTTTGGTTCATGCTTTCACCAGTACCGGTAACGCGCAGATCCTTCTTGAATTCGTCATACAACGCAGGAATCTCGCTGATCGCTTTTTCCAAACCATTACGGTCACGTTCCATGCCGCAATAGTCCCAGATGATTTTGCCCAGTTCGCGATGGAACCAGTCAGGTGAGCGTGTGCCCTTGACGTTGAGATAACCCTCGAAGCGACCGCGCGCTTCGGCTTCGATGCGCTTGAACTCCGGGTGATCGGTGCCCGGCAGCGTTTTGTTCAGTAGCGGAGCCAACCCGTTGCTGATGGTGTAGGGCAACACGAAGTAGCCGTCTGCCAAACCCTGCATGAGCGCACTTGCGCCGAGACGATTGGCGCCATGGTCGGAGAAGTTGGCTTCACCTGCGGCATACAGCCCAGGAATCGTGGTCTGCAATTCGTAGTCGACCCACAAACCACCCATCGTGTAGTGCGTGGCTGGATAAATGCGCATTGGCTGGTCGTAAGGGTTCTCACCGGCAATGCGCTCGTACATTTCGAACAAGTTTCCGTATCGCTCCTCGACCACATTGCGTCCGAGTCGAGCAATCGCAGCGGAAAAGTCGAGATACACGCCGTTCTTCAACGGGCCCACACCTTGGCCTCTGTCCACGAGGCGCTTGGCGGCACGGGAAGAGATATCGCGTGGAGCGAGGTTGCCGTACGACGGATACAAGCGCTCCAAGAAGTAGTCACGATCGGCTTCGGGGATTTGGTCGACCGTGCGTTTTTCGTCGGCATTTTTGGGAACCCAAACGCGACCGTCGTTGCGAAGTGATTCGCTCATCAAGGTGAGCTTTGACTGCGTCTCGTCGGCCTGTGGGATGCAGGTCGGGTGAATCTGGGTGTAGCACGGGTTGGCAAAATATGCCCCACGACGGTGCGCTCGCCACGCCGCGGTCACATTGCAATTCATCGCATTGGTGGAAAGGAAATAGACATTGCCGTAACCACCAGTCGCGAGCACAACGGCATGTGCAGCGTGGCTCGTGACTTCACCAGTCAGGAGATCTCGCGTGACGATGCCAGCAGCACGACCATCAATGACGGCGATGTCGACCAACTCGCAACGGTTGAAGAGTCGAACACCACCCGAACCGATCTGACGTGACAACTGTTGGTAAGCACCAATCAACAGCTGCTGTCCGGTCTGACCACGAGCATAAAACGTGCGGCTTACTTGGGCGCCACCGAAACTCCGGTTGTCGAGCAATCCGCCATACTCACGCGCAAACGGCACGCCCTGGGCCACCATCTGATCGATGATGTTCACCGACACTTGTGCCAGGCGATACACGTTGCCTTCGCGCGAACGAAAATCGCCGCCTTTTATCGTGTCGGTAAAGAGACGCGAAACACTGTCACCATCGCCTTGATAGTTCTTGGCAGCGTTGATGCCACCTTGTGCAGCAATGGAGTGTGCGCGACGCGGCGAATCGTGGAACGTGAATGCATCAACCTGATAGCCCAATTCCGCAAGTGACGCTGCAGCCGAAGCACCGGCCAAGCCGGTACCCACCACGATTACTTTGAACTTGCGCTTATTGTTGGGGTTCACCAACTTGGCGTTGGCCTTAAAAGTGTCCCATTTGTCGGAGAGTGCGCCACTTGGCACTTTGGATTGCAGCTTCGTGTCAGTCGGACGGTCGTGCAACATGGTCATAGATATTTCCTTCCTAGACGCTGACGATTCCAAGTGTTACGGCAATCGGAAATGACACGTTGCCCACCACCACTACAGCAGCGAATCCCCGAGCAAACGCCCTTCGCCAGGAATTGAAGCGTGGGTTGTTCCAACCCAAGGATTGGAAGATGCTCCATGCACCATGGCTGAGATGCAAACCCAACAACAAGTTGGCAACGATGTAAAACAATGCCACGGGCCAGCGATCAAAACTGCGCACTACGTTGGCGTACACCTCACTGCGCACGAATTCGCCATCTGCGCCGACGGCGTTCACCACACCAAACGTGAGGTCAAGCAAGTGCCACACGATGAAGAGCACTACGACAATTCCCGAGAGTCGCATTGAACGACTCGCCAGCGAGGCTTCCTGATAGTCGCGCGCACTTTGGTACCGCACCGGTCTTGCACGACGATTCAGCATCGTGAGCGACCATGCCGCATGCAGGTGCAGCGTGAGCATCCCGAGCAACCCGAGACGCAGCAACCACAGAATCGACTCTTTTGGTGCAAGCGGATACAGCAACTTCTTCAAGAACTCTGCGTACTCGTTGAGATCCGCAGCACCGAAGTACATCTTTAGGTTGCCAATCATGTGGAACAACACAAAACCCATGAGCGCGATACCCGAGATTGCCATCGCATACTTTTTGCCTACGGCAGTGCCATACAGGTCAACCAGGAGTGGCCGGCGGCGGCGTATGGCGGTGGCGGTGCCAGACACTGGCTGGCGAGACGGTGAAACGATGCTCATATGAGGGGACTATGTCCAATGAGAACGCTAGTTCTGTAAGTGCTTGCTGTTGCACTCCTGCACCGTCCTTTCGGGCGTGATGCCCGTCTCACCCGCGTCGGACTTTTGCCATAGACCGAGGATTAACTCCCCGAAAAACGGCGATTCACCGAGGTGCCTCGAGATTCTCTACACTCATTCGAGCCCATAAATCAGGGTTTGCCTCGCGGCAACCCCCTCAACATAAGGACAAACATCACGTGACTGCACTCTTGGCATCTGAAGGCGGCTGGCAGGACTTCACCCTCCGCGGTGGCGAATGGCTAGTACTTGCCCTATCGGGAGCAGCATCGCTCCTTGCAATCGCGGTGGGATTCTTCCTCGCCAAGTCGGTACTCGCACAGGACGAGGGCACCCCGAAGATGAAGGAAATCGCTACAGCGATTCAGGTTGGCGCGATGGCGTACCTGAAGCGTCAGTTCCGCAC
>JBEDEI010000052.1:0-12719 GCA_041175765.1 Actinomycetota bacterium
TGGTAACTCTGTGGATTTAGAAATACACTACGGCAGATTGGTCACAAAAGTGACCATACCCTGCGTAATGAAGAGTGTCATCGGTCTATTAGTCATTTGACCAATACTACGTAACACCCCTTTCCTATCTTCTTGGGTGGTGGCTCCCACGAGCCCACCGCACAAGGAGCAGCAATGATCAGCAATCCACATCACTACACCAACAACAAGGAGAACACCGCACAGTACTTCCACCAGCACCAACTGACCCCAGCACAGCGTCGCTTCGTCGAGGCCACGTATCGTGCTCTGCAAAAAGTCATCGCGTACAAGTTTGCAAAAAAGAACTTGTATGGCCAACAGCCAGACGACATCGCGAATTTCGCGATCGAAAAAGTGATCAAGCGGGTGGAGTACTACATGCGCAAGCATCAATCGCCGCTGCACGCAGCGAATGCCATCGCGACCAATGCGTTCATCGACTCGGTACGCCGGGAATGGGCGCAGAGGGGTCATGGCGCACGCGGCACCCGCAAGGTTGTTGGTGACCAACCCATCAACCGCGATGAACCCGATGGGGCAAGCATCATCTCCGAACACGATGGGATGATCGTGGACCCCGAGGCGTGGATCGATGAAAATCACCGCGAGCAATTGATTGCCAAGATTCGCGAGGTGGTCTCGGCCTTGGCTTTCGAGGGATTCGTGCTCACCGAGATTCACGGGCTCACGCAGGCACAAGCCGCCGAGCGGCTTGGTTGTGGTCGCGAGCACTTGAACCGTGAGATGAGCAAAGCAACGAAGCATTTGCAGAGTATGCGCAACAACCGGGAGGAACACTGATGGAAAACTTGGATTACCTACAACAGCTCCTGACGGAGATGGTCTCGGAGTTCGAAGGCGTCATCGAAGAAGGGGAGAAGTTCACCTTCACCCACGATGGTGAACGCTTCAGCGGTCGGGTGTATGAGCGCTTCAACGGCCACTTCGTCGTGGTCTTTGAATCCGTCGTATGTACCACCACGTTGAATCGTGCCAAACAACTGCTCATCAACCGTTTGAACGGCCAGTTGCCCTTCACGGTGTTCCGAGTGGATTCCACCAGTGGCCAGCAACAGACGGTGACTGCCACGCATTCGCTCTCGGTATCCACGGTGGCTGCCGAGCAGTTGGTGCAAACCCTCGACAGCATCGCCTACCAGGTGCGCGAACAACGCCCACACTTGTCGCGATCCAGCGAGTCGACCCGTAGCGCCGAGGAACTCGTGCGTGACGAGTCGCGCAAGCGTCAGTCGATGGAGCAGATCAACGATGCAGTTGACGACATTGACGACAGAAACGATACGGATGATGACTCGTCGAGTGCCCAGCGTGCTCGTCGTCCTGTCGTACGTAATTCGGAGCGTGTGACTGACGTAGTTCTGCAGGACTTGCGTCGACTCGTCGGCTTGGAGCCGGTCAAACTGGAGGTGGCCAAACTCGTGGCAACTCGCGAGTTCCACAACGCTCGCGTGGCGAAAGGTTTGCCGGGCCTCGAGCAATCACCCCACTTGGTGTTCACGGGTAACCCGGGCACGGGTAAGACCACGGTGGCGCGCATGGTGGCAGACCTTTACAAGGCGTTGGGCATCCTCAAAAAGGGTCACGTCGTGGAGGCGGATTGTTCGAAGTTGATCGCTGCGTACATCGGGCAGACCCCGATCAAAACACAACGCCTATGCGAAGAAGCGCGTGGTGGGGTGTTGTTCATCGATGAGGCCTATGGTCTCACCGGTCACCAGCATCAGGGGTACGGCCCGGAGGCAATTGAAACACTGCTCAAGTTCATGGAAGACAACCGTGGCGACATCGTGGTGATCGTTGCCGGATATCCCGTCGAGATGCAGGGCTTCTTGGATGCCAACCCAGGTTTGCGCAGTCGTTTCGACGTGGTGATCGATTTTCCCGATTACTCCACGGCAGAACTCGTCGGGATCTTCGACCTGTTGCTCGAGGACAAGCAGTTGGTGCTCACGCCCGACGCGCGGGCGAAGGTGGAAGTGCTGGTGAACTCATGGCCACGTGGTCGCGGGTTTGGCAACGGCCGCGAGATGCGCAACCTCTTCAACGAGGCAGTACGTCGTCACGCCGTGCGCGTGGTGGGCGACGGTGACATCTTCGTTGATGACTTGACCACCATCAGTGCACAAGACATCCCCGAGCCGGCGGTGGCGACGGCAGCACCGACTCGACCGGGTGGCGCGTACCTGTAATCGAGCACCTTGCTGTTCAGCGTTGGGCAAGCAATGATTGCAACAGCTTGAGTAATTCGTCGGGGTCAGCGTGGCAGGCAGCAAGCTGCGCTGGCCCCACCAGCAGTTCCACGCCGCGTTCGCTGCGCGCCACGATTGCGGGTAGTTGATCGCCGATGCACGCGCGAACGTCAGCGGGCTGATCATTGCGGTGGTATGTGGTGAAGGGCACCGGCAGCGTGCTGGCGCAGGCTTGCCATGAGGATTTTTCGGTGAACAGTCCATGGGTGATGTCGCACAAACTGCAGTGACGCAGGCCCAGTCGAGCACCGATCCAATACGACATTTCGCCCCAGAGCGTGGCGTCGGCGTCGTAAACGCCGACGAGCTCGCGCACTTCCATGCGGCGAGACTATGGCAAGAAAGTCTGCGACAACTACCGTTGGGGCGTGCTCATTGCCACCTGGAACGTGAATTCGCTGAAGGCTCGTTTGCCGCGCGTGCAGGCGTGGTTGGAGGACGTGCGGCCCGATGTGCTGCTCATGCAAGAAACAAAGATGACCGACAAAGTGTTCCCTGCGCTTACCTTCAGCGAAATGGGGTATGAGTCGGCGCATTTTGGACAAGGTCAATGGAACGGTGTGGCGATTTTGTCGCGCGTGGGGCTTGCCAATGTGCGTAACAACTTCGTGGTGGGTGAGCCCGATCATGAAGCACGCATCATCACCGCCGACTGCAGTGGTGTGACCGTGGTATCGGTATACGTGCCGAACGGTCGAGCACTCGACCACGAGCACTACCACTACAAACTTGGTTGGATGGATCGCCTCGCTGGTCACGTGGCGGCGATTGCCAAGCCATCGGGCAACTTGGTGGTTGCTGGCGATTTCAACATTGCGCCTGCAGACGCCGACGTGTGGGATACGAAGGCTCTCGCTGGTTCCACTCATGTAAGTGCCCCGGAGCGTGAGCGTTTGCAGGCGCTGGCCACGTGGGGGTTGCGCGACATCGTGCGCGAGCAGCACCCAGAGCCCGGGATTTATTCGTGGTGGGATTATCGCAATGGGTCGTTCCACCGGGGCTGGGGGATGCGCATTGATCTGGCGTTGGTGACCACGAACATCGCCGAACATACGACATGGTCGGCAATCGATCGCAATGCCCGCAAAGGCGAACAACCCAGTGATCATGCACCAGTGTTGATCGATGTGACGCTATGAGCGACTCGAAACCCGTCAATCACTTCGGTGGCTTTCATGTACAGACAGCACCGCTGTCGGATGCCGATCTTGCACGTGCCGAACTTGCCGCAGAAGTTCGGGCGATGATTCGAGAAATCATCACCACTCATGCAACTGCCGATGAGATTCGCCAGGTTCGAGACCAAGTCCACACAGGTGTCACTGCGCTCATGGCCAAGGCACATGGTGCGTCAAGTGGAGTGAGCGAGGCCGCACTCATCCAACGTGGGCGGGATTTCCTGGCGCGTAGCCCGGTGCTCGGCACCATCAATCCATTGGCCGTGCCGCTGGCAATCTCCGTGTTGCAGGAAGGGGCTCAAGCCGTCGTGCAGGGTGACATCACGTTCACTGCGGCGTACGAGGGTGCACCAGGTTGCGTGCATGGTGGTTTCGTTGCCAGCACCTTCGACGAGGTGCTCGGCGTGGCGCAGTCTGCCTCGGGCAACCCAGGGATGACGGCAAATCTGACGATTGATTACCGCTCACCGACACCACTTGGGAAACCGTTGGTGTTTCGCGGATGGTGCGAACGAATCGATGGCCGCAAGATCTTTACCCGTGGAACGCTGCACCACGGCGACACGCTGTGTGCCGAAGCGACGGGTTTGTTTTTGTCGATGCGACCCGAGATGTTCGAGCGGCTGTTGGCCATGCGCGACGCCAACAACGCGTAGGCCTGCGCCTGGCGAGGCGTTCGAAAAGAGTTTCCGCGCTAGCGCGCGACGAAGTATTTGGCGCGCGGGTGATGGCAGATGATGGCCGACGTGGTTTGTTCGGGTTGATACTGCCAACCGGTTTCCTCGTTGACGGTGATGCCGATGCGGCCTGCTTCCAGTAACTCGGCCACTTTTGCATTGTCTTCCAGATCGGGGCACGCGGGGTAGCCCCACGAATAACGACCGCCGCGATACTGCTGGCGAAAGAGTCCGTGCAAGTTCGGGCCGTCTTCGTCGACGAAGCCCCACTCACTGCGAATGCGATGGTGCCAATACTCGGCAAGAGCCTCGGCCATCTCTACGCCGATGCCGTGCACGGTGAGGTATTCCTGATACTGGTTCTTGGCAAAGAGTTCGGCGGCCGCTTCACTGACCTTGGCGCCCATCGTGACGATGTGGAAGGCCGCGTAGTCGGGTTCGCCGCTTTCGATTGGTCGGAAGAAGTCGGCGATGCACAGGAACGGTGCTTCATGTTGGCGAGGGTAGGAAAAGCGCATCCGTTCGGTAGTGCGCGACTCGTCGGTCCAGATCACCACATCGTTGCCGTCGCCGTTGGCGGGGAAGTAGCCGTACACCAATTGCGGCACGAGGATGCCGCTGGCTTTGGCTTGTGCAAGTTGGGCTCGCAACTCGGGGCGAATGCGTGCTTTGAAATCCTCATCGTTTTCGCCCTCCAACGGGCGGAACTGCCATTGATTGCGGAACAACGCGGTTTCGTTGATGTACTCGGCAATCTCGTCGATGCTGATGCCTTTCATCACCCGTGAGCCAAGGAACGGCGGCGTGTACACCTGGTTGTCGCTCACCACTTCGGGCGAGCGGCGTGGCACGTCATCCGGCGACTCTTTCGGGCCGCGTCGTTCGGCAAGTGAGCGACCAGTGGGGGTTCGGCCGAAGTCGGGGTCGTCGATGCCCTTGCGCTTCATGTCCATCAGTTGGTCGAGGGTGCGCAAGCCCTCGAATGCGTCACGACCGTAGAACACTCGTCCTTGATAGACCTCGCGTAGATCACGTTCGACGTAACTACGTGTGAGTGCGGCACCACCAAGTAGTACGGGAATGCGCGCCAGCCCCTGTGAGTTGAGTTCTTCCAAGTTTTCGCGCATGATGAGCGTGCTCTTCACGAGCAGGCCGCTCATGCCGATGGCGTCTGCATCCACTTCCTGCACCTTGGCGATCATCTCGCTGATGGGAATCTTGATGCCGATGTTGTGGACTTCGTAGCCGTTGTTGGTGCAGATGATGTCGACGAGGTTCTTGCCGATGTCGTGCACGTCGCCCTTGACGGTGGCCAGCACGAGTTTGCCTTTGCTGGATGAGCCGGCGACCTTGTCCATGTGTGGCTCAAGATGCCCGACGGCCATCTTCATGGTTTCTGCACTTTGCAGAACGAATGGGAGTTGCATCTGACCAGAACCAAAGAGCTCACCAACTTCGCGCATGCCGTCGAGCAGCACGTCGTTGACGATTTCGAGCGCCTTCAACCCATCGGCCAGCGCTTCGTCGAGTTCTGTGGTGAGGCCGTCACGGTCTCCGTCGATGATGCGCTGTCGTAGACGATCGCGAACCGGCCAACCGGTGCGATCCGGTTTTTCCTGCTTGCTCGACTTCACACCTTCAAACGCGGTGAGCAACAACTGGAGCGGGTTGTAGTCGTTCGTTGTTTTGTCGAAGATGATGTCGCGACACAACGTGAGGTGCTCGGGTTGAATTCGCGCAAGGGGCAGGATCTTGCTGGCATGCACGATTGCTGCATCGAGACCGGCCTTTGCACATTCATCGAGGAACACACTGTTCAATACCTGGCGGGCTGCCGGGTTGATGCCGAAACTCACGTTCGACAAACCCATCACCGTCATGGCACCGGGGATTTCCTGTTTGATGCGCCGGATGGCCTCGATGCTCTCGATACCGTCGCGACGCAAGTCGGCATCGCCGGTGGTGAGTGGAAAGGTGAGTGGGTCAAAGATGAGGTCGGTCGCCGACAAGCCGTAGCGCTCGGTGGCGATCTTGTGCAAGCGGTGGGCGATCTGCATCTTCCATTCGATGTCACGCGCCTGACCGCGCTCGTCAATCAACAAGCAGATGACTGCTGCGCCGTAGTCGCGAGCCAACGAGAAAATGCGATCCATTCGTCGCCCTGGTTCCTCGCCGTCTTCGAGGTTGGCGCTGTTCAGGATGCAGCGTCCGCCCGCCAGCTGTAACGCTGCTTCCATTACTTGGGGCTCGGTGGAGTCGATGACGAGCGGAACGCTCGCCTGGCTGGCAAAGCGACCGGCAACTTCGGCCATGTCGGCGGTGCCATCACGACCGACATAGTCGACACATACGTCCAACACGTGGGCGCCCTCGCGGATCTGCTCGTTGGCCATTTTGGTGCAGGTATCCCAGTCGCCAGCGAGCATCGCATCACGGAATGCGCGTGAGCCATTGGCGTTGGTGCGTTCCCCGATGTACAACACGCTGTTGTCCTGTTTGAGCGTGACCGGCGAGTAGAGCGAGGTGACACTGGGTTCTTGTTGCGGGGTTCGGCGCAGTGGTGTGATGTTGCGCACCGCTTCGACGACTTGGCGGAGATGTTCGGGGGTGGTACCGCAGCAACCACCCACCACATTGATGCCCAAGTCCTGCACGTGGTGGCGATGGAACTCGGCAAGTTGTGCCGGCGTGAGGTCGTAGTGGGTGCGACCATCCACCACACTCGGCAAACCCGCATTGGGCAACACGCTGATGGGAATGGGCGAGTGGTGGGCAAGATGACGCAAGTGTTCCTGCATTTCGGCCGGGCCGGTGGCGCAGTTGATGCCAATCACTGCGGGCTTCATCGCCAACAATGCGGTGAGCGCGGCGCCAATTTCGGTGCCGACCAACATGCGACCAGTGGTTTCCATGGTGACCTGTACTTGGATCGGCAGCTCACGACCGAGTGCCTTCATCGCACGACGCCCGCCTTGCATGGCCGACTTGATTTGCAACAAGTCCATGCAGGTTTCGATGAGCAGGAGATCCGCACCGCCTTCGATGAGTGCACGTGCATGTTCTTCGTAGGTGTCGCGCAAGTCGCGAAACGAGATGTGACCGAGGCTCGGCAACTTGGTGCCGGGGCCCACGCTGCCGGCGACGTAGCGCGGGCGGCCGTCTGCTTCGAATGAGTTTGCTACTTCGCGGGCGATGCGCGTGGCGGCGAGGGTGATTTCGTACGCCCGGTCGGCAATGCCGTATTCCGTGAGCACGGTGCCGAATGAACCGAAGGTGGCGGTCTCCAGCGCATCGACCCCCACGGTGAGGAAGTCTGCGTGCATCTCGGCAATGAGGTCAGGGCGAGTGATGGCCAGCAGTTCGTTGCAGCCTTCGAGGTGCTGGCCACCGAAGTCGTCGGCGGTGAGGTCTTTGTCTTGTACGTATGTGCCGAAGGCGCCGTCAAACACGATGACGCGCTCGTTGATGGCATCGACATAGTCGGGCCTTTTTTGAGCAGACATCGTCTTCCCAATGCTAAGACAAGTAAGGTTCATCGGCATGACGCGAGAAAAGGTATATACCCGGGCAGGTGACGATGGCACGACGGGGCTCTTCTACGGCGGTCGTGTGGCAAAAGACTCAGCCTTGCCGCGTGCATACGGTGCGGTGGATGAAGCACAAGCGATTCTTGGTCTGGTGCGCGCCGAGTTGGGTCGTGAGAACGAACTCAATGATGCGCTCGTGCACATCATGCGCGACATGTGGGTGTTGATGGCCGAGCTGGCAACCTTGCCGGAGAATCGTCACAAGTTGACCGATGGCAAGTCGCGTACCACCGAGGCGATGGTGTCAAAACTCGAACACATGATCGATGCACTCGATGAAAAATTCACGCCACCGTCGGAGTTCGTCGTACCCGGCCAAAACAAGATTGCTGCTCTCCTTGATGTTGCGCGCACCGTGGTGCGTCGCGCCGAGCGTCATGCGATTGCCGCCGCACCCGCCCCATCCCATGCCGGGCCATACCTCAATCGGTTGAGTGACTTGTTGTGGACGCTCGCCCGCTGGCAAGAAGGGGAGTCGCTGCCCGTACGCAGCGTTACCGATTAAGCCCCGCAATTAGGCTTGGCGGTATGAAACACTCTCAACTTGTTGTTACGGTTGCCCGCGAAGTACCAGTCGCCGATGTGGTGGGGATTCCCGTCACTTCCGACAAGTCGGTTCCGAGCGAACTCGGTGTCACGCGTGCGCAACTCACCGCTGCCGGTTTTGACGGAAAGATCGGACAAACCCTTGTGGTGCCTTCGTCGGGCAAGGCAGTCGTGGTGGCCGTGGGCATCGGCGAAGGAACTTCGGCAACCGCCCACGACCTTCGCAATGCAGCGGCTGCTTTGGCGCGTGCGGCGAGCAAGTATTCGTCATTGTCCACCACGCTCGCGGGCGTTGGCCGCGGTGACCGCGCCGAAGTCGCACAAGCAGTAGCCGAAGGATTGCTGCTCGCATCGCATCGCTACACGGCACTGAAGAGCGACAAGACCACGGTGTCAAAGTTGAAGGCAGCCACGCTGGTCGTGGAGGCGAAGTCACTCGGTGCCGTTGCCAATGGCGCCCGACGTGGTTCGGTCGTTGGTGAAGCAGTGTGCATGGCGCGTGATTTTGCCAACATGCCACCGGCACATCTGACGGCAAAAATGTTTGCCGACCGAGCGCAACAAGTCGCAGCAGAGACCGGCTTGCGCGTCGAGGTGTACGACAAAGACCAGTTGGTCGCCATGGGTTGCGGCGGGTTGGTCGGTGTGAATCGCGGCAGTGTGAACCCGCCACGCATGGTCAAGTTGTCGTATCGCCCCGGCAAAGCGGCGAGCAAAGCAAAAGGCAAGTCATCGGGCAAAGCCAAGAAGTCGTCACTTCCGCACCTCATCATGGTGGGCAAAGGCGTGATGTACGACTCGGGTGGTATCAGCCTGAAGCCGAGCAACCCCAGCCACGCAATGATGAAAGCCGACATGAGCGGTGCTGCCGCAGTGTTGTCGGCAATGAGCACGTTGAAGGCACTCGGTTGCAAAAATCAAGTCACCGCGTATCTGATGTGCACCGACAATCTGCCGTCGGGTAGTGCAATGGCCATGGGCGACGTACTCACCATCCGCAACAAAAAAACCGTGGAGATTCATAACACCGACGCAGAGGGCCGCTTGATCTTGGCGGATGGCTTGTCACTCGCGGCAGAGCAAAAACCTGATGCAATCGTTGACATCGCCACGCTGACCGGCGCTTGTGCTGCGGCTCTTGGCCCCAAGATGTCGGGTGTGATGGGCAACAACGCCGGATTCGTAAAGCAGGTGCTCGATTCGAGCAAGGCCGTCGACGAAGACGCATGGGAGCTTCCACTCGAGCGTTCATATCGCCGCATGTTGGACTCGTACATTGCCGACATGAAGAATGTCGGTGGTGGCGAAGCCGGTGCAATCACCGCAGCGCTGTTCCTGGATGAATTCACCGACGGTCTACCGTGGGCACACATCGACATTGCAGGCCCAATGTGGTCGGAGGGCGATGCCGGTTGGCTGCAACGCGGTGCGACTGCATACGGCACGCGATTGCTCGTGAACTTGGCTGAAAACTTTCGCCGTCGCTAGATAGTCAGGCTGCTTGCGTGCGAGTAGCCAACCAGTTGGGGTGAGCAGCACGGAGATGCTGCGGCATGCGATCGAGGTGTCGCTGTGAGACCGGTGGCAACACACGCCGCACTGCCAGCGACTCCTGTGTGGCTTGGGCGATGCCGAACATCGCGAGACGTGAAACCGCTCGGGTAAAGATGGTGCCGGTGTCGTCGCGGGCGGCAACACCGAGGGATTGGGCGGTGAGTTTGGCATCCAAGAGATAACCAGTCGGGTAGTCGTCGAAGCCGTAGTCGATGCGTCGTAGTAGCCAGGTGGCAGAGGGGCCGAGCACCGGCAGCCAGAACCATTCCACGTAGTCGGAGCGTGCAGAAAAGCCCACCGATTCCACGGTCGCATCGCGCCAGGGAACCACGGTGATGTCGGGAGTGTGTTGTTGCATACCTAGGTGTGTGCATGAGGTGCGCAAAATGGCACACTGAATGTGTACATGTCCAGCGACGACACCAATGCCGTGGCACGAGTGGAAGTGATGTTGGCAGCCGCCGGAAAAGTTACGGTCCTCACCGGAGCGGGAATCTCCACAGCCTCGGGCATTCCCGACTTTCGCGGACCCAACGGTGTGTGGACGAAGAACCCTGACGCAGAGCGTGCTTCCACACTCAGTCACTATTTGTATGACCACGACTTACGCAGGCGCGCCTGGCAGAACCGCGTGAAATGGATTGGCAACGACCCGCAACCAAACAGCGGACATACGGCGCTGTGTCGCCTGCAGGAGCGCGGGCAGTTACGTGCAGTGGTGACACAGAACGTGGACGGGTTGCATCAGCTCTCGGGAATCGACGCGCGTTTGGTGCACGAGGTGCACGGCAACATCAATCGTTCGATTTGTTGGGACTGTAAAGACAAACGACCGATGCGTGAAACGCTGCAGCGAGTCATCGATGGTGATCCCGACCCACGGTGCCTGCTGTGTGGTGGCGTTTTGAAGAGCGACACGATTTTGTTCGAAGAAGCACTCGTGCCCGAAGTGATCGACGCAGCATTTCGCGCCAGCGAAGACTGCGATGTGCTGTTGGCAGTCGGCTCGACACTCGGGGTAAAGCCGGCTGCGTATTGTGTGCCGCGCGCCAAAGAAGCAGGGGCACGGGTGGTGATCGTGAACGGCGGGCCGACGGAGATGGATGGCCTGGCGGACGAGATCGTGACGGGGGACATCAGCCTCGTGTTGCCCCGCTTGTGCGGCATCGCCACCGATACCTGAATCCCGACTGAACAGATAGCGTTTTGGGGTATGCCAACGTTTCGCGACTTGTTGAACGCTGCCAAGGCGCACATCACCGAGGTAGACACCGCCGAAGCAGCCACGCGTATTGCCGTCGGCAATGTGGTGGTGCTAGACGTTCGCGAGCCCGATGAGTTCGAGCAGGGTGCGCTTCCTGCTGTCATTCACATCCCGCGCGGACATCTCGAAGCACAGGTGGAAACCCGCATCGTCGATAAATCTGTGCCCGTTGTCGTGTATTGCGCCGGCGGTGTGCGCAGTGCGTTTGCCGCAAAGACGCTGCAAGACCTCGGCTACACCGACGTCGTCAGCATGGCAGGTGGTTTTGGTAAGTGGAAGGACGAAGGCCGCGCGTGGTCCACGCCCGTTGCGCTCAACGCCGATCAGCGCAATCGCTATCAACGTCACGTCTTGTTGCCCGAAGTCGGTGTTGCCGGCCAAGCAAAACTGCTGGCCAGCAAAGTGTTATTACTCGGTGCAGGCGGCTTGGGTTCGCCTGCGGCGCTGTATCTCGCGGCAGCCGGTGTCGGCACGTTGGGCATCGTCGACATGGACGAAGTAGACGCAAGCAATTTGCAGCGACAAATTCTGCACAACATCGACCGCGTTGGTGATCGCAAGGTGGATTCGGCCAAAAAGACGCTCACGATGCTGAACCCCGATGTCAACGTCGTCACCTACGACACGCGGTTGGCCGCCAGCAACATCATGGACATCATCGCGGGGTACGACGTGATCGTCGACGGCGCCGACAACTTCCCGTCGCGCTATCTACTCAATGACGCGAGCGTGAAACTCGGAATTCCCGTCGTGCACGGCTCCATCTTTCGCTTCGAAGGAATGGTGAGCGTGTTCCATCCGCTGCGTGGCCCGACCTATCGCGACATGGTGCCCGAGCCACCACCCGCCGAGATGGCACCAAGTTGTGCCGAAGCAGGTGTACTCGGTGTGTTGCCGGGCATCGTCGGCTCGATCCAGGCACTCGAGACCATCAAGTTGCTGCTCGATCTCGGGGACTCCCTGAGTGGACGCATCTTGGCAATCGACACCACCGAGATGAGCTTCCGTACCTTCAACCTGCGCAAGGATCCGAACAACCTGGTGACCTACGAAAACCGCGACCGCATTCAGATACGCGACCTCGATGGAGCGTGTGCTCCATGGATGCACTAGCGCACGCAACCTGCGCAACGTCCCAGCGGAGAGTTGCCGTCTCGTAGCATTGGGCTCGTGCCGTTGAGCATTGCCATCGTCGGCGCAGGATTCTCGGGTGCCGTTGTGGCGCGCGAACTCGCCGAAGCCGGACACCTCATCGAGGTATTCGAATCGCGTGACCACGTAGCAGGGAATTGCCACACGCAACGCCACGACACGGGCGTGATGGTGCACGTGTACGGGCCACACATCTTCCACACGCAACACGAAGAGGTCTGGAACTACATTCAGCGCTTCGGTACGTTTCGGCCGTACCGCCACCGTGTGCGCGCCATGGTGGGTGAGCAGGCCTACCAAATGCCGATGAATCTCGGGCTCATCAACGAGTTCTTCGGTACCACGATGAACCCGGCGCAGGCAGAAGCGTTCGTGGCGCAACGCGCCGACACCAGCATCACCGACCCGCAGTCGTTCGAAGAACAGGCCTTACGCCTGGTCGGCCGGGAGTTGTACGAGGCCTTCTTCGC
>JBEDEI010000053.1:0-3732 GCA_041175765.1 Actinomycetota bacterium
GGCCTGGGCCGTTTCCGCTCGTGATGCAAGCCGCCAGCGGGGCTCGCTTCACCGATGTGGATGGCCATGAATACGTGGACTTGTGTCTGGGCGATACGGGTGCCATGACTGGCCACGCCCACACCGAAATTGGTGCCGCAGTAACTGCACAACTAGCCCGCGGCTCCACCGTGATGTTGCCGACCACCGACGCACATTGGGTGGGTAGTGAACTGGCACGCCGGTTCGGTCTGCCGAAATGGCAATTTGCGATCAGTGCTACCGATGCGAATCGCTTCGTACTGCGTTTTGCACGCGCACTTACGGGCAAACCAAAAGTGCTCGTCCATGATTGGTGCTACCACGGCACGGTCGACGAGACGCTGGTGATCGCCCTTGGCGATCGCACGATGAGTCGTCCCGGATCAATCGGCCCGCAGATTAACCCTGCCCTCACCACTCGTGTGGTGCAATTTAATGATCTTGCAGAACTCGAACGTGCAGCAGCACACGGCGATATCGCTTGCATGTTGATTGAACCGGCGCTCACCAACATCGGCATCGTGTTGCCAGAACCCGGTTATCTCGCTGGCGTACGGGAAATCACCAGAAGGCACGGCATCTTGTTGATCATCGATGAAACGCACACCATTTGCGCTGGCCCCGGCGGTTGCACAGCAGCGTGGAATTTGGAACCCGACATGTTGGTGATCGGCAAGACCATCGGTGGCGGGATTCCCGTGGCCGCGTACGGAATGGCAGCGGAAGTGGCGATCAAGGTGGAAGCACTGCAAAACGACGAAGGTATCGATGTGTCGGGTGTGGGTGGCACGCTGGCCGGCAACGCTTTGTCGATGGCCGCCGTACGTGCCACCTTGACCCACGCTCTGCAGGACCACCACTTCGAACACACCACTGCGCTGGCACGGCGATGGACACACGGTGTGCAAACCGCCTACCAAGAGCGAAGTCTTGATTGGAGCGTGCAACAACTTGGCGCACGAGCAGAGTATTGGTTTTGTCCGCCGCCACGAACCGGTGCGCAAGCAGCGGCGGCGGTCGACCATGATTTGGACGCGTTCATGCATCTGTGGGCGATCAATCGCGGTGTGTTGCTGACTCCCTTCCATAACATGGCCCTCTTTTCACCATTTCACACCACGGCCGATGTGGATGTTCACACCGAACAATTCGATGCAGCGTTGACTGCCTTGTTCGGTCGATAGGTCGTGACCACGCCACAAATTGTGTGGTGTCTCGCAGTGTTTTTTGCAGCCGCCATGGTGCAGTCCGTTGGGGGCTTTGGTTTTGCGCTGTTTGCCGTGCCAATGATGGCATTGGCCATCGATATGCCGTCGGCAGTCATCGCCGCCAGCATTGCATCACTCGTCAATGTGGTGGGGCTCTGTGTGCGTTCCTATCGCGACATTGACTGGCCAACGACGAAACGGTTGAACATTCCGGCCGTGTTCGGGATGCCCATTGGCGTGTACGTACTCGTGAAACTGAACGAAGATGTATTGAAGGTGGCTCTCGGCGGAATCATCATGGTGTTGATTATCGTGCTGCTACGAGCCAAGAGCCAACCGCGCCGCAGTAGTGCAATCGACGTTGTCGCAGGTTTTGTGTCGGGTGTGCTTTCCACATCCACGTCCACCAACGGACCACCGCTGGTGTTTGCCGCACAGTTGCGCGGCTTATCGCCGGCAGTGTTCCGTGCAACGATGAGTGCAAGTTTCGTCATCCAAGGGAGCCTCAGCTTGCTGCTTTTCATTGTGGCGGGGGAGGTAACGGAGCGCGCTGTTTTGTTGGCGCTCATCGGATTGCCACTCGTGGTAGTTGGTCAATGGCTCGGTGTACGCATGCGCCCACATGTAGACGGATCTCGTTTCACCAAGTTGGTGTATGGGCTACTTGCTGTGAGCGCTGCCTCTGTCATGTGGTCCGGAATTAGCTGAACCAGCCCAGCCACGCCTCTTTCGTTTTGGGCTTGAAGATGGCGTTCGTGGTGCGTACTTTCGCCAAATCTGCATGAGCCGCAACCGAGTATTGGTGGCCTGGGAAGATAATCGTTTCATCGGGGAGCGCAGCGAGTTGTTGGAGGCTGTCGTACATCTCGGATGGATTGCTTCCTGGTAGGTCGGTTCGACCACAGCCATCGAGAAACAACGTGTCTCCCGACACCAAACGTCCGTCAACCAGAAAGCATTGTGATCCAGGCGTATGACCAGGTGTATGGATGAGCGCAATTTCAATGTCGCCCACGCGGACGATGTCGCCGGGTTCATGACCGCACAGCATGCTGCGCTCCACCTTGGTCACTTTCGTGACCCATTCAACTTCGGCGTTTTGCACATGAATCGGCACGTTGGAGCGCTCCAGCAACGCTGCGATGCCCTCGATGTGCATCCCCATCATTGAGCCACCGACATGGTCGGGGTGGTAGTGCGTGGCGAGCACTCCCGTCAGGCGCATCCCGTCTGCCTCCACTGCATCGATCAATCCGTTCACGTCGTATGCAGGATCCACCAACACACATTCACCGGTGTCACGATCACCCACGGCGTACACGAAGTTGACCATCTGACGAGCCATGTCGTCGTGCTGGGCGAAGTCACGCCCTGACAACATCTGACGGAAGTAGAAGCGATCATTCGGCACGGCAAAAACCTACTGGTTGTCTACTCTGGCGTGGTGGCCATTCCGCAAAAGTCCAGCGGCAGTTTGCGATACGCCATCGTCGGTACAGGCATGATGGGCCTCGAACACATCCATGCTTTACAAGCGTTGCCAGATACCGACATCGTGGCCCTGTGTGACCCCCATGCTCACAGCGTGGACGTTGCGCGGTCGCATTTGGTGAACCCTGAGGTGGCGACATATACGGACATAGATGCCATGATTCGCGATGCGACCTTTGATGTTGCGATCGTGGCAACCCCGAATTTCACCCATCATGGCATCGTCAAAAAGTTGTTGACCACCGATGCGCATCTGTTGATCGAAAAGCCTCTCTGCATCACCACCGCGGAATGTCAAGACATCGTCGACATAGCGCAACAGTCGAACCGACCTCAGCGGGTGGTTTGGGTCGGGTTGGAATATCGGTATATGGCGCCGACTGCACGACTGTTACAACTGGCCGATGGAGGCAGCCTGGGCCCGTTGCGCATGCTGGCGATTCGCGAACACCGCTTTCCATTTTTGGTGAAAGTGGGCGACTGGAATCGGTTCAATACGAACACGGGTGGCACGCTCGTGGAAAAATGCTGTCACTTTTTTGATCTCATGCGTCTCATCTTGCGATCCGAACCCGTTCGGGTTTTTGCGTCTGGCGCGCAGGATGTGAACCATTTGCATGAAGAGTACGAGGGGCGACGGCCCGACATTCTCGACAATGCATTCGTGATCGTGGATTTCGCAAGTGGCGCTCGTGCTTCACTCGATCTGTGCATGTTTGCCGAAGCCACCAAGAACGAACAGGAAATTTCTCTGGTCGGCGACCTTGGCAAGGCCGAAGCCCTCGTCACACAAGCCACCGTGCGGGTGGGCTATCGCAAGGATGGTTGGTTCACCACCAACGAGGAATCCGTTGTCACGCACGATGTGCCACGCGAGGTGCTGGCCCATGGAGCCCACCATGGTTCATCGTGGCGCGAGCACGTGGCGATGCAACGAGCAATCCGCTCCGGGCAAACTGCCGAAGTTGCACTCCACGACGGCCTCATGTCGGTGGCGATGGGGGAAGCCGCG
>JBEDEI010000054.1:0-4143 GCA_041175765.1 Actinomycetota bacterium
CCAAACAACATCGTGGTTCACCCACCCTCCTCGTGTTGCGCACGCACATCGGCACTCCCTCCCCCGATTTCACCGATGCGCACGAAGCACACGGCAACCCGTTCACTGCGGTACACGTCACGAACACCAAAAAAGTAATCGGCATTCCCGATGAGCCATTTTGGGTGGATACCGAGGTGGTGAGTGCAGTGCGCTCGCACGCTCGCGCACGGGCGTCGTCTGAGGTTGCAGCGCACGCGGCAACGAGCGCCAAGGGCGGTGCGCAATGGACTGCGCTATGGCATCCCACACCAAGCAGCGAGTGGACCTCGCTACCGCCGGTCTTTGACCCCGCAAGCGGTATCGCCACCCGCGTTGCCGTTCAAAAAGCCATCGACGCATGCACAGACGATGTGCCGTCACTCATCGTGGGTAGTGCCGATCTCACCGGCAACACGGGTGCCAAGATGACCGGTGCAATAGCGATGTCGGCTCGCACTCCCGAAGGTCGCCAGGTGTATTACGGCATTCGCGAACACGCCATGGGGGCAATCGCAGTTGGTATGGCACTGCATGGTGGCGTACTGCCGGCGGTGGGTACGTTTTTCGTGTTTGCCGACTACATGCGCCCAGCGCTACGACTCGCAGCATTGTCGCAAGCGCACGTGATATTCGTCTTTTCGCACGACTCCGTTGGTGTCGGTGAGGACGGCCCAACACATCAGCCCGTCGAGCACCTGGCATCGCTGCGCGTCATCCCAGGTTTGCGGGTGGTGCGCCCCGCTGACGCCAACGAAACCGCCCATGCATGGCGCCAAGCATGCGACCACCACGGCCCCACCGCGCTGATTTTGTCACGACAAAACACCCCTGTCATCACCGATGGTCATGCGATTGCGCGTGGCGGTGCAATCGTGCGCGACACCGATGGATCGCCGCGACTGACAATCGTGGCAACGGGCACCGAGGTGGCACTGGCAGTCGAAGCCGCGCGCATTCTCGGTGAGCAGAACGTGATGGTTCGCGTGGTGTCGATGCCCTGCCCCGAGCTGTTCGCCGCGCAAGACCCCACCTACCGCTCACACGTGTTGCCCATCGGGGTGCCGATTTTGTCGGTTGAAGCGGGAAGCACCTTTGGTTGGAGCACATTTGCCGACGATGCAATCGGCATCGACCGATTCGGGGCAAGCGCACCGGGCAACGTGGCACTGCAACGACTGGGTATCTCGGTGGACAATGTCGTGGCGCGTGCGCGCGATTTGATGGATGCGCTCGGGGTCTAGTCGTGGGATTGCTCCATCGGTTGCATAGCGAACATGGTCAGAGTCCCTGGCTGGACAACCTGCGTCGTGGTTGGGTGACGAGTGGTCAACTTGCTGCGTTGCGCGACCGTGGGGTGCGTGGTTTGACGAGTAATCCGACCATCTTCCAAAAAGCCATTCAAGGCTCCGCCGATTACGACACCCAATTTGCCTCGTTGGCCCGTGCAGATGTATCCACCATTGACGCCTATTGGGAGATGGTGCTGCAAGATATCGACTCGGCTCTTGATGTGTTTGCATCGGTCTACGAAGAGTCGCGTGGCACCGACGGTTTCGTCAGTGTCGAAGTGGATCCCGGGTTGGCTCACGACACTGCCCGCACGCTTGCATCAGCGCGTGCATTGCACGATCGAATCGCACGGCGCAACGTGATGATCAAGATTCCGGCCACGCTGGAGGGACTGCCGGCGATTCGATCGATGATTGCCGAAGGACGCAGTGTGAACGTGACCTTGATTTTTAGTTTGGAGCGGTACGCCGCAGTTCTCGACGCGTACGTGGCGGGTTTGGAGGATCGTCTGGCCGGCGGTGCCACGGATTTGTCTTCCATCGCCAGTGTCGGAAGTTTCTTCATCTCGCGCGTGGATACCGAAGTCGACCGACGTCTCGATGGCATTGGTACCCCTGCGGCATTGGCGTTGCGTGGGAAAGCCGCGATCGCACAGGCCCGACTGGCGTACGCCATGTTCGCCGCGGTGTTTGCCGGTCCCAGGTGGGTGCGCCTCGCGGCTGCAAATGCGCAAATGCAGCGACCACTGTGGGCTTCGACATCGACCAAGAACCCCGCATACCGCGACACGCTCTACGTGGACGAACTCATCGGGCCACACACGGTCAATACATTGCCCGATACCACGTTGGAAGCGTTCGACGACCATGGTCGTCTCGGGCGAACCATCGACGCAGAACTGGACGCGGCGAGAAAGACTTGGGACGACATTGCCAACATTGGTGTCGATCACGCCGGCGTCGCTGCACAACTCGAGCGCGAAGGTGTGTCGTCGTTCCAAAAGAGTTTCGACGAACTCATCGATGCACTCGGCGTAAAAGCCGAGCAGTTGCGCGCCAGCCCGCGTTGAACTCGTCAACTATTCGTCGGCAGTTGGTAATCGCTCCAGCACATGGATTGCTTTTTCTACTGCCCGTCGGGCCTGGGTGAGCGACCGTTCCGTCTCCGGACGCTTGGTGTGACCGGCTCGCGCGGCCTCGCTCAATGCACTGATGGCGCGGTCGGCGAGGTCTTCAGACACCGAGCGCAGCCGCTCAATGATGTCGTCTACATCCGACATAACCCGTCACCTGACTTTCGCAACCGACACCCGCCGGTTTAGCTGCCCTTTTTGTTCGACCTACGGCGGTCTTCCAGGCCAAGCCAGCGTTTGCGAATACGAATGGATTTCGGCGTTACTTCAACGAGTTCGTCATCGCCAATCCACTCAATTGCCGTTTCCAGCGTGTGTATGACCGGGGCTGCAAGTTTGACACCGTCGTCGTGGCTGTGCGTGCGGATGTTGTTCTTTTCTTTTGCGCGCACTGCATTGACGACCATCTCTTCACCGCGGGCACACTCACCCACCACCATGCCCTCGTACACCTCGTCACCGGGCTCAACGAAGAGGGTGCCGCGCATCTGCAGATTGTCGAGCGCATACGCAGTGACCGGACCGATACGGTCGGCAATCATCGCCCCACCCAGGCGGTGCGGCACGTCGCCGGCCCACGGTTCGAAACCAGCGAAGCTCTGATGGATGAGTGCAGTGCCGCGCGTAACGGTGAGCAAGAGCGAACGGAAGCCGATGAGACCGCGCGAGGGAGCGAAGAAGTGCATGATGGTGCGTCCCGAGTCGCCCGGACGCATGTCGACGATTCGACCGCGCCGTGGGGCGATCGCCTGCGTGACTGCACCGACGAATTCGTCGGGCACGTCGACGGTGCCACGCTCGTAGGGCTCGTGGGTTTTGCCGCCGACTTCCTTGGTGATTACTTCGGGGCGGCTAACTTGCATCTCGTAGCCCTCGCGGCGCATGTTTTCGATCAAGACCGCCAACTGCAACTCTCCACGTCCGGCAACTTCGATCACGTCTGGTGAATCGGTGTCGAACAGTTTGATCGACACGTTGCCCAGAATCTCGCGATACAGACGGTCACGCAAGTGGCGACTGGTCACATAGGTGCCCTCGCGACCCGAGAATGGCGACGAGTTCACCGCAAACGACATGCGCAACACGGGTTCGTCTACTTCCAGTCGTGGCAAGGGGGCTGGCGACTCCACAGTGGCCAGGGTGTCGCCAACTTCCACCTCGTCGATGCCCGCGACGATGAACAAGTCACCGGCGGTGATGACGTCCACTTCCTTGCGGCCGATGCCGATGAACT
This sequence comes from Actinomycetota bacterium, assembly GCA_041175765.1. Lineage (GTDB taxonomy): Bacteria > Actinomycetota > Acidimicrobiia > Acidimicrobiales > Ilumatobacteraceae > F1-60-MAGs027. Next base: position 3,678 of record JBEDEI010000054.1, read on the forward strand.
GTGAAAGATTCGAGATGCGCCGTTTCAGCACTGGTTGGGTGTCGCCGGACGGCTTGCCGAGGAGCGCGACGAAGTCGCCCTTGCGCAAGGTTCCCGCGTGCACACGACCAATCGCCAATCGCCCGAGGTATTCGCTGGCATCGAGGTTGGTGACGAGGGCCTGCAGTGGTGCCGTTGCGTCACCTTGCGGTGCTGGGATCGTGTCCAAGATGGCATCCAGCAGTGGTACGAGATCAGCATCCGCGCCCGGCATGCCGACGCCCTTCATCGCGCGGCCTTCGCGCGCAACTGCAGAGATCACCGGAAAGTTCAGGTGGTGGTCGGCGTGGGCCAGATCCAAAAAGAGATGTTCCACGTCGAGCAGCACTTCTTCAGGGCGGGCATCACTGCGATCCACCTTGTTGATGACCAAAACGACCGGCAAGTCGGCTGCCAGAGCCTTCGACAGCACGTACCGCGTTTGTGG